>DAHZQE010000332.1:0-5748 GCA_027409005.1 Ferrimicrobium sp.
CCGTCCATGCCGGCTGCATCAGGGTTGGTGATCGTACGCCACGGGGTACGGGGCATCCGTTGAACAAGAGGACCTTGGCCTCACTTTGGCACAGTACGCTGTGGCAGAATACAGAAGTGTTGTTATAAAGTTGCGGCGTATCCTGCCAAGTGCACCTTATACAGTCCGCGCTGTCATCGAACCTGTTGGTCTAGCTGAGACTGCAACTGCTCCTCGTGAAAGGACATCCGATCCCATGCCATAGTCGCGAAGGTGATGATTCCAACCCAAAACAGCGCGGCTGTGGCCAGGTGAAGATCCTGAATATAAGCGGGAGCTCGCAATATCGCTGAGAACGCTCCAATCACGATTTGTACCGCCAAAATTACAGCGTCGATCACGATAATCGCACCGACTCCTAGCCCTCTCCACTTTCCCCATGCCCTGTGGAGTGCCAAGCCAATTAGCACAACGCCTACTAGCACTACCCCCCTATGAAGGTATTGGGCAGCAACCAAGTGCAACGGACCGGCGCAGAATGGCCATTGGGGACAGGACTTGGACGCATGGGTATTAACAACTACCGCACCTGTGATAATAATAGCGAGCGTCGACATGACCGCGACAAGACCCCATCGGAGTACATTCTGCTTAGTTAGACCCGTCGGCAGAGCCACTCGTTCAGTTGGCAAAGACGAGCCACTGCGAGTAGTTACCGCCACCACTGTAACGATAGCAAGTTCAATGAGTCCTGTAACCAGATGCATCCCCACAGTAATCGGCGCGTTGTGAGTGAGCACCGTCAACGCACCGAGGGCAACCTGGAGTAGGATAACCCCACAAGACAACAAAGCTGGAACGAACACGCGAGGCAGGCGCCGACAGTGTCTCCAGGCCAGAAAACCAGTATAAAAGACGAGTACGCTAACAATTGCTGCACCATAGCGATGGTACTGCTCTATGGCAGAATGAAAATTATCCAAAGGTGCAATATGCCCATTACAGAGCGGCCAGCTGCGGCACCCCATTCCCGAATGAGTCACCCGAACGGTACTGCCAAGCACAATCAGGCAATATGTAGCAATGAGAGCCAACAAGGAGATCCATCGCAAGAGTTTTGGGCTGTCGGACCTGGGAGGCGCTCCCGAAACATACCCCATGTCGAAATCCCCACCACTATCGTTCAAACTTCACCCCTTCACTGAATCCTAACTTGGGAAGCCAATAGCCGGATTCTAGGCACACACGCGCAATGGTTCCAAATTTTGGGGACCCAATTTGAACTAACGCTTATTCAGTCAGCGAAAGAGTTGATAGGCTCACCAATCATGGCAAGATATTGCCACAGCAAACATTAGTTCATTACAGCAAAACAAGTAGAACCACACACTTCGTTCCGAAGGTTTGACTAGTGATCCAAAACACCGCGGCCTTCCAAACCTACCTGGAATGGATGATCGTCTGCTAACCCAACTACTACTAAGCAAACCCAGCCACAAGCACTCGGCTCTTTATCGTATAGTCGTCCCGATGTGCGAAGAACAGCTCTTGTTTGATGATGCTGCCCCAACCGGAAACGGTATCACCGGTAAGCTAAACCCTAATACCCAGTACTACCGTCTCTGCAGATCGGTATCCAGATTCACTCCAAAGCTCGTTGAATCGGCATGTGCAGCTAATCAACACGCCAAGAGTAGATCACCACTGCGGCCAGTTTCCTGGAACCGAGCCAGTCGGGCTATTTTGTACAACTCCACCAGGAGCACCAAGTGACGAAAGCAGTTGTGAGAAGTTGTAGCCAAATCCCGTAGTGTTGGATCCATAGAACTGGCCATAGCTCATTGCCATCGTCTCACCGAGGGCTCCACCGTCGGCCCAGCCAGTCTCTATACCATCAGGCCCGTTGTAAAGCGTCCCGATGACGGTATTAGGGGTTACTGCTTGCCCGACGCTGACATCCGGGTTGATGTCTTCAGCGGCGTAAACTACTAGTCCTGCCGCGGGACCATTGGTAAGTCGATAGGTTATGAACGTACCTCCGGGCCACCCTCCGTTAAACGTAGACAAGACTACCCCATCGCCAATCGCATAGATCGGGCCGTAGCCGTTGTAGTCGACACCTTGATCAACTCGCCAGGACTGTAGGCCGCCTATCGAGCGAAGCGGGTTTGCATAACCACTAGGCGCCACCGCGGCTGGCGACGGATTCACCACGACGGGCGCTTGCGGACTAGGGCTTGTGGCTTGCCCTTGGCTGGCACTGGCGGCCGCTGCCTGTTGTGCTGCCTGTTGTGCTGCCGCTGCCTGTTGTGCTGCTGCAATGCGCTCTGCTGCAAGCTGTTGCTGCACAAGCAGAGCTTGTCGAGCCCGCTGTTGGGCGGCCAGTTGAGCAGTGACCATCTGCTGGATCTGCGAGTTTACACTCGCCAACTCCGTCGATACCTGTTGCTGCGCGGTTTGTGCCTTTGCCTCCTGTGTGCTCAACAATGACAATAACGACGTCTGTTGCGCCTTATCAGCCTGCAGCTGCGACTTTTGGATAGCGAGTTGTTGTTGGACCGCCTGATAG
This sequence comes from Ferrimicrobium sp., assembly GCA_027409005.1. Taxonomy (GTDB): domain Bacteria; phylum Actinomycetota; class Acidimicrobiia; order Acidimicrobiales; family Acidimicrobiaceae; genus Ferrimicrobium. The sequence goes on from DAHZQE010000332.1 coordinate 2,549, forward strand.
GCGTTAACCGCCTGCTCCTGCGTCGACGACGCTGTCGATATATCCACCTGGGCCACCGCAGATGAGTTTGGGTTGTCCTGTAGGACGCTCAACACCTGAGAATCAGTACCAGCCTGTGCGAAAAGCGACACCGCCTCACTGACTATCTCTCCGTGGAGTTTCTTCAACTCCCGCTGCTTTTGAGCGATAGTAGCTTCGACGCCACTCTCCTTCCCTTGCAGCTGGCGAATTTGACCCTGAACCGACGCATAATGCGAACTGATCGACTGAACCTGTGCGTTCAGGGCCGCTATCTTCTGCGTCAATACGCTGGCCTGTTGCCGCATTGATTGGACGGAACTCGCTAACTCAGGAGTAGCTCCCGAGGAACTTGCTGCCGAAAGCACCACTGCAGCCAGTGCCGCACCGCCGATAGCCTGCCAGGCATTACGCCTGAACTGCTTCTTCATCTGCAAACCCTCCAGATACTCGGTTGTGATCCACGCATGGACTCGTCCGAAATCGTCTTGCAACAGACTAACACACGAACGGCCAAGCCACACCCCGCTTTGGGGGTATCGGCAGAAGTTTCTTAAAGCTCAAGCTCCAGCAGACCTTCACTCTTACTCTAAAGACGAGGTTGACGGTCACGGCGTCACACTATTGGTCGACCAAAGCGTACCAATCCGTCACATATGTGCAAAAACGCCGAGCGCAACGAGGTGTATCGGCTGGACCGAGGATGACCAGATCGCGATGTGACACAGGCATCGATCTCTGCAAAACCACTAGCTGCGGCAATTCTGCTCGCCACAGGTGTTTAATCGGGCCCACCGTCCTATGTGAACACGAGCTCCTTAGTCCTTCTAGACAGAAGAAATCATCGTCACGTCGTCGGCGCACCAACCGCTTAGTTGCCATCAATTGCCAATGCGGCTTGGCAGCTTCACAACGCAGTGACACAAACAACAAGCGACATCCTCGTCGCCCTTATGGACATGGCTTCCTAAGCTGCTCACACAGCTTTGGGCGCGGTTACGCTTCGCTGGGTCCGCTGTGCCGAGTCCTGGCAGACTTCAAGCGCGCGAAGTCCTCCATTCACGCCCTATGAATGTCGGTTCAACGTCCAATGAAGCCGGTCTTCGCGAATTAATCACAGAGACCGGCTTCGAGTTAACAGCTCAATTATGAAGCCTCTAAATCACCTATAGGTATAACTATCATCAGGAAGACAGTAAAAGAGTTGCTCTTTTTACGAAGTCTTTCGAACTCTAGGGGTGTCTTCCACATTAAAGTGTCTTCCAGGCACCGTGTAGTGTCCTCCCCACAGGTTGCCACTTGTTCAACCCGCCAAGGGCGCCTCACTCAAAAAGTGTCTTCTGCTAGGTCGTTGCCAGAGGAAAGGCCATGGCATGTTGAATTAACCAATCCGCTATCGTCACTGCGATGCGCCCGTCCGCAGGACACTCAGATATTCCAACACAGTATCCCGATTCATCATCCCCGCACGCGAAGCTACCACATCCCACTGGACAGCCCCTTGTGCACGCCTCTACTTGCATTCTGAACTAAAGTAGCGTGGGATCAATTCGGTGGAGTGAAGATACGTTGACAAGTCTCCCCACCTACAGCGCCCGTCCCCAAACCCCAACGGCTGAAAACAAGCGGCCACTTCGGACCAAACGGTGCAACTTCATCTACTGCATCAAGCGTATTGAGAGGCCCATCGTGATCTAAGCGCGTGCCGACTCGCCTAGTTCGAGTGATCAAGTGGAAGTAGCAAATACTCAGTCCGCAACTGTCACCACCACAATGAACTGCTTGCTCACGTTGCTACCATGACTCCTCGTACAGCGTCGCTATGCGAACCAGCCCATGACCTGCCTTCCAAAAGTATGACCGCCTACCAATGCTCAACACTGCTTCGTTGCCGGATGGCGAGACGGCCAGATAGGTCTGGAAACTCGGAGCGACGACAGAGGCGACCTGGATCGCCTTGTGCTGATGCATACGCACGAGTATGAACCTCTGTGTTGCACATCCACCATAGTAACAGTTTACGTCATGGGGTCCGATAGATGCGATATAGAAGAGCTCGCCGTTCTGGGTAAAGGCAGGTGATGTCTGAGTACATTCAGAGTCGCCCTTGGGACATGGCAAGACATTCGCTGGACTCGCCTCCGGTGTGGCGCTCGCCCATGCATAGAGGTAGATCTTCTCACGTGATTGACTGGCAGGGACTGCTATCGCTCCCTGTTCGAGCGCAAGTTCCGATCCGTTGGCCGTTACGGCCATGGAATCGACGAAAGTACGGTAGTTCTGCACTTGCGTCTGGCCGGTCTTCACATTCATCTTGTGCAGCGCATACGGAGGTCTGGGGTTACAACCCGCACTTGAAGAGAGCCAGAGTGCCCAGTGTCGGTTCCGGGTCATGGTAAAGGAGTTGATGTTGATATGTTGGCCCTGGACAATCGGATGGCTCTTGCCATCGATCAGCTTTTTCTCAATGTCAGATTCGCAGGTCTCCTCGCTACCTGGTGTTGAAGTGGTGAAGTATACTGAACTCCCGTTGGGGCTGAGAAAAGGGAAATGTCCAAACGGGGGTGCGGTAAGTTCCCTGAGTGGCCGTCCGGACAGCGGACTGTAGATAGATATTCCACCTAGTGATGGTCCAACCCCAACAAGTAATCCACCACCTACAGCATTCGGGGCTGTTGCGCCAGGTCTGGTCGTGTTACCGTTGATCCTACCGAAGATGACTATTCCCATGACGAGAACAACTACTAGCACAGCGGCTGATACTACCGACACTTTAGTCTTGCTCATCATCCCCAGGAGACCTCCACGACCACAATTCTGACCAAAACATGCTCCATGCTGACCTACATGGTGAGACTACAAACAAATCTATAAGGCAAAGTGAACCACCAGAACCTCACTATTTTACAACTTGGGCTAGTTACCGTTCCGCTTTAATGCAGCAGTTCATGGTTCCCTTCTGGCTTCCCTGTTGAGCATCAAGCACGCGAACAGCTTCCCACTCGGACAACACCACCATCTAGTCGACATATTGCGCCACAAGCAATCCACCCAACCTAAGCAGTCCAGGTCCTCGCCGTGCATCGCACCTCGTGAGGAAGCTGAACGAGATGCTCGATCACTGGTGAAAGCGAGCCTCTGAGTTCAAGACCACCGAGTTTCATCCGACTCTCAAAGACCAT
>DAHZQE010000337.1:0-5873 GCA_027409005.1 Ferrimicrobium sp.
TACTCCACTCACGCGCCCAACCTAATCAAACCAAACACAAGTACTTGCCCTCGATAGCCTGGCCCGTGAGTGGAGTACTTATGCTTTGCGTTGTTGCTGGCGGGCGTGCGTGATACGTCGATAGGTCTCAGACTCGACATGTCGCTGCTGCAGGAGTTCCTTTAGAATTGCCGCTTGTTGAGTAAAACTGTGTGGATCGATGATGTGGATCTCCCGGGAACCAAATGAGCGAATTTCTGGCGTGTTGGCGGCAAAGCTGAGTGCTAACTCGATAATGCCATCGAGTTCGGTGGCCATCTCTTTCGATATGCAATGCAGAAGTGCATCTGTGGTGGAGAGCTCAGCTGGCGTCGCCTTGAGGGTGTGATCGATCGTTGCAATTCCGCGGTTGCAAGCCAAGATATATGCGTCGTAGCCGAGATTTGCCTCACTGTAGCTAGGCGTCAGCCGAAGCGCAACTCGGAACTCATCGGCGAGGTCGAATACTGCATCGGCTAGATCTGCCCTAGGCCATACTGCATCATGGAGTATGGCTAAATGTGAGACGCTGATACCCCAGAGGATAGCGCGCTCAAGTTGGGCGCGCAGCTCGCGATACACCTCGCCGGCATCGGCGTGTTCGAGCAGATCGTCAGTAGTGGTGGGAAAGGTTCCTTCGCCGCCCATGAGCGTTGGTGCATGAGTGAGTGGCCGATAGCCAAGGATTGGATGCGGCGATGTCAGAACAAGTTCAACGCCCAAGTCTTCGCCGCGGTAGCGGCGCACTACTTCACGAGCCCATGCGCCAACAACTACGAGCCTGCCGCCGGTTGCGAAGCCACTTCGCAGGGCCAAGAACCCCCCAGCCGTTGTCGCCTCAGTAGTGCCGAGACCCTCCGCAACAAGGATGAGCTGTTTGGTCACCTATTCGTATTCACCTAATCTATCGGGGTCGCCGTAGAGTGGTTAGCGTTGCCGGCAACTGGGAGCCCCGCCGTCGGACGGAAGTCTTCAAGTTTCGCGATCGACGCGTTCTTCTTGCCCTCTGGGTGGACTGCCTTCCCAAAGGCCTTGTCGACGAGTTCGGCAACGTCCGCTCCCGATATCGTCTCACGTTCAAGCAGGGCGTTGGCGACATTCACGAGACCTGGTAGGTGCGTCTTCAGAATTTTGGAGGCTCGCTCTTCCTGTTCGCGGAGGATTCTCTCAACCTCTTCATCTACAAGGCGTGCAGTTCGATCGGAGTAGTCGGATGAGTGGAGGAGATCTTCACCGAGGAATACCACATTTTGAGAGCCCCATGCCATCGGTCCGATACGTTCACTCATGCCCCACTCGCGCACCATCCGTCGTGCGAGTTCGGTATTTCCCTGGAGGTCATTGCTCGCACCGGTGGAGAGATCGCCGTAGACGAGGAGTTCGGCCACTCGTCCACCCATTCGGACTACCAAAGAATCTTCAATGTACTCCTTCGGATAGAGATGGCGCTCCTCAAGCGGGAGTTGCTGGGTGACTCCTAGGGCCATTCCTGTGGGGAGTATTGTGACTTTGTGGACAGGATCTGAGTACTGCAGTACATAGGCAAGCACGGCATGGCCGCCCTCGTGGAAGGCGACACGCTCCTTCTCCTCGTCAGAGAGGATTGTTGACTCTCTGCGTTGCCCCATGAGTACGCGATCACGCGAGTACTCAAAGTCCTCCATGTCGATCTCGGATGAGCTGCGGCGCACTGCGCTTAGCGCGGCTTCGTTGACTAGATTTGCAAGATCGGCGCCGCTCATTCCAGGTGTTCCTCGAGCTACAACGGTGAGATCAACGTCAGAGGCGAGCTTTTTCGATCGTGTGTGCACCTCAAGAATAGCAGTTCGCTCGTCGAGGTCCGGGAGCGGAACGACGACCTGGCGGTCGAAACGACCAGGTCGGAGCAGTGCGGGATCCAGAATGTCGGGACGGTTGGTAGCAGCCATTACGACTATGCCTTCGGCTGGATCGAAACCATCCATCTCCGAGAGCATCTGGTTCAGCGTCTGCTCACGCTCGTCGTGGCCCCCGCCCAACCCCGTGCCACGCTTGCGGCCAATGGAGTCGATCTCATCGATGAAGATGATCGAGGGTGCCTGTTTGCGAGCGGTTTGGAACAGATCTCGCACACGACTTGCACCAACACCTACGAACATCTCCATAAAATCTGAACCACTCACGGACATGAATGGGACTCCTGCCTCTCCAGCTACTGCTCTGGCGAGTAGCGTTTTACCGGTCCCAGGGGGGCCAACCAGTAGGATTCCCTTTGGAATCCGAGCGCCAAGGTCTGTGAAACGAGTCGGGTCACTGAGGAACTCCACGATCTCTTTTACCTCGCTCTTGACCCCTTGATAGCCGGCGATGTCGTCAAAGGTGGTGCGCGGACGCTCCGGCGAGTAGACGCGCGCTTTCGATCGCCCTATCGACATGATCCCCGACATCGAACCCTGTGTTCGACGGCTGATAAAGATCCAGACGAGAGCGAAGCCACCAATGAGGATGGCATACTCGATGATCGTGCCAATAATACTAGGGCTCGAGGTCTGGAAGTTATAGCTGACACCGGCCTTTTTGAGGGCGGTGATCTCACTTTGAAAGGCGGGATCTGGCCCGTAGAGGCTGTAGCTCTTACCGTTGCTGAACACGCCGGTGATCTGCCCGGAGGAGTTATCAATTACCGCCGTCTTGATATTATGGGCGCTCACGTCTGAGAGAAACTGGCTGTAGGTCAGCGTCCTTGCGGTTGGACCATGGTTTAAGAATGAGACAAGAAGAACGACGACGACTAGACCTAGTAGTAGACCGAAGGTAATCCGTCCACGACTATCTTTGCCTTGGGATTGACCGTTGTTACCGGGTCGCATATTTTGAGGAGTGCGGCTCATTGCTACTATGCTAGGCGGTTTGGTGCCGATTGAGAAACCTAGGCGGGCAACTACCCTACTTCGATTCAATTGGAGTTCCTTAGGTTTTGGATCCGTTAGCCTGATTGGCCCGAGGCCCCGGAGGAGTACGTGTGGATGGAACGTCGCTTGAAACCGGCTGATGGTCGACCTGCGCCACTTTGGTTTCCTCCGGTGGTGCTTGGTGTCGCGCTGGTGTCGAGCACCATCTTTCTCTCGATCGGGATCTCTGTTTCGCACTTCTCCGGACCCACCACGCTGTCCCGTCTGACTCCATTCCTGCTTGTGATGGACGAGATAGGGTTATGGATCTTTTTTGTCGGTGGCGCCTTTTTTGCTGCGCGTAGCTATTGGCATCGATCCTTCTTCGAATTGATTGGGTGGCATTTTCGTCCGCTCATCGACGTACCGGTTGGAATAGTTGCGGGCGTGGTCAGTCAACTTGTGATCGTGCCAGTGCTTTATCTTCCCTTTGAGGCTATCAATCCCTCACTGTCGAAGTCGCTTTCGAAACCGGCTCAATCGTTCGTTGGCATTGGCCATGGTGGAGGACTCGCGGTCGTCGCCTTTGTGCTGGTGATAGGGGCACCAGTTTGTGAGGAGATCTTCTTTCGCGGTCTCACGCTCTCGGTATTGCGTGATCGTCTGGGGAACGTCACGCCAGTAGTTCGAGTGGCGTTGTCGATTTTGGGAAGTGCGTTGCTTTTCGCGCTCGCTCACTTTGAGCCGCTTCAGTTCCTCGGCCTGCTGGCGGTTGGCTGTGTGCTGGCGGGTTTGATGTGGTGGACAAGACGATTAGGCACCACCATCGTTGCTCACGCTACCTTCAACCTGGTCGCGCTTGTCGCCTTGGTGCGCATTCACTGAGGTTGGATTAGTTGAGTACTGCCACTATGAGACCTCGATGGATTGCCGTAGAAGGTTATCGCTCACTACTGGATGTGGCCACACGCGAGTACGAGCGTGGGAAGTGCGATAAAGGTGTTGGACCCAGGATCAACGCCGGTCATGGCCGCAAGGTAGCGCCCGGCGAGCGATGCTCCAAGCCCTACCGGCGTAAAGGCGTCGATCGTAATCTCGTCCGCGTCTATCGCAGTCAGAAGATCATATAGTCGGAGACCGATGTCCTGGTCGACGATTTCGTCGCTCGCACTCGCGATGGCGCTAGTGCCTATTCTGCCCGTCGATGTGATCGGTTCGAGTAGAGCCAGGTGCCCGCCCGGTCGTATCCAGCGCCGCATCGCTCTCATAGCAGCTAGCGGATTGGTAAGGTCAAGCAGAAGGAAGCGGCAAACGATGACGTCAACTTGTTTTGGCAGCTCAAGTTGGTATACGTCCTGGACGAGTTCGATCACCTGACATGATGCCGCTCCGTGCGACGTCGGAAAGACCTCCGGGTCCGCATCTACGGCGTAGAGAGTCGCCTGCGAGGGGAGCGCACTTGCGATATCCTCGGTGATGCCGGCGTAGCCGCAACCAATATCGGCTGCGGCGCTTAACTCGAATCCTGCAAGCATTGACGTTAGTTGAGCCGTTGCCCGATAATAGGGGTCGACCACTTCTGTGTGCAGATTTGGGCCTACACGGGTAGATTTCGTCGGAATAAGGTGGCGATCTTCCACATTTCTACGCTAGCGTTATGGGTCGTGAATGCAACATTAATTCTCTGCGATTCTGCGCAGGTCAGCGAAGGTAAACTTTTTCTCCTCGGTGGAGGATGGTCAGTGACTGGCCCTGGTATGTCGCCAATGGCGATAGCTATGAAAGTAGATGTCGGCTGGTCTGAGGCACCTGAAGCCCACCATTGGGAGCTCTTCCTTCAGGACAACGATGGTGGCGCCGTCATGGTGGAGACTCCAGAGGGTCCCCAGCCCGTCGAGGTACGAGGTGATTTCCAAATCGGCACTCCCGAAGGGGTTCCACTGGGGAGTGACATCCCTGTCAACCTGGCGATCAACCTTGGTCCGCTACCGCTTCCTCCAGGTGGTAGGTACCGGTGGGTCTTAACCATCGATGGAGAGTCTCAGCCCGACTGGAACGCCGCGTTTTCGACGATGGCGTTTCCTCAGGGTGAGGTGGTAGAAGGTGGAGAGCCAAGTGAGGCTCCACGTCCAGTGACAGAGGACTAATTCGCGGTGACTGCAAGTGATCGACCGTTTGGCCGAGCGTTTGAAGATTTCGTCGTTGGTGATGTCTATCGCCATTGGCCTGGGAAGACGATCACCGAGGCCGATGATCATCTGTTTTGCATGATCACCATGAATCATCACCCTCTGCACACGGATGCCTATTTTGCCGAGCATTCTACGGTGCATGGGAAGAACGTGGTGGTAGGCAACCTTGTCTACTCTCTCGTGTTGGGCATGAGTGTTGCCGACGTATCTGGCTCGGCGATCGCCAACCTTGAGGTTGAGTCGTTAATCCACAAGAGACCTACGTTTCATGGCGACACCATCTATGCGGTCTCACGTGTGCTTGCAGCAGAGCCGTCGAAGTCAAAGCCCGATCGAGGTATCGTGACGGTTGAGACCTTTGGGTACAACCAGCATGGTGATGAAGTCGTTTACTTTCGTCGCAAGGTAATGGTCTGGCGCAAGGACGCGTTGCCACAGAGAGAGTTTCCGTATTCTGTCTAGCTCGTATTTTAGCTAGCATCAACTCGCCGCAGCTGATTACACCCTCGGGCGTTCTCGCGCGACGCTCTTCCGGGCTCATTGTAGCTAGAGTTCGCTAGCGACTCTTGGCGGAGCTTGGCTGACCAAACGGGTGAAACTACTCACCAACCGAGAGCGCCAACCTAAGAGGCGACTACAACGCAAACTAGTTAGACAGACCAAAGGCTCCAACCGTCGTAATGCTACAAAGCTAGCTATAGCCAAGTTATCAGCAAAGGGGACCGATCGACGCAAAGACTGGATCGAGTGGACCACGACCTGATTGCCCTAGAGGATTTGGGGGTCAAGAACA
>DAHZQE010000364.1:0-4064 GCA_027409005.1 Ferrimicrobium sp.
TGTCAGGAAGCCTTCCGACCATCGACTATCTGATGCAGGTCGACACCAATCTCGGACTCCTTGATGAGCTCGCCGCTCGTACTGGTTGTGATTGGTGGGTGGAGGGGTCGGATTTACATTTCGCTCCTCCCGCGAGTGTTCGGACCATTCAACTGACGCTCGGTAAGACGTTGCGGTCGTTTTCGGCACGAGCGACGGGTTACCACGCGGATAAGGTGGTAGTCGATGGTTGGAATCGTGATGAGCAGGAGGTGGTGACCGGCACGGCATCGAGTGCGTCAACTGCTGTGTTGTCGACATCTCCGTTGGCGAAGCTGGCGGAGAGCCCGGGCACCGCTTTTGGCGATGCCTCGATCGTCACCTCATCAATAGGTGCGAACACACAGGAAGAGGCCGCAACCCTGAGTCAGGTCCTGCTGGATCGCCAGGCTGCCTCTTCGGTGGAGGCATGGGGAGTAGCCGACTGCACCGTCGCTCTTGCACTGACAGATATTGTGGAGGTGAGGGGCGCTGGTCCCCTGAACGGCAAGTATCCAGTTACGAGCATTGACTTTAGCTACCGTCCCCATCGAGGGTCGTTACTTCGCTTTCGGTGTGGAGATCGTCGCCGGTCGCCGGCGATGGGCCTAGGAGGGCGTGGATCTGAAAATCATGGATCAGTAGTCTCGCATCCGGGGTTGATCGTAGGACTGGTTACCAATATCAACGATCCGAACAAACAGGGCCGTGTGAAGGTTCGCTTCCCTGGCCTCTCCTCGAAGGATGAGAGTGCATGGGCGCGACTGACCGGTATTGGTGGAGGCAACAACCGAGGTTCGGTCTTTGTCCCGGAAGTCAACGATGAGGTTTTGGTCGCCTTCGAGGGAGGAGACACCAGACTCCCGGTCGTAATCGGTGGACTCTATGGTTCAAAGTCAGTAATACCGACTCCAGACATCGACAATGGCCAAGTTCAGAGTCGACAGCTACAGTCACGACTTGGTCACTACTTTAGGTTTCTCGATGGTACGAGCTCTGCCAACCAAGCGATCGAGCTCGCTTTGAGTGGTGGCCAAAATCTGATCCATCTCGGCAAGGACAAACTGACCCTACAGGTCCCGAGCAACACACCGGTCGACGTCATCGCTGGCAACTCGACCATCAGTGTCGCCGCTAGCGGTGCGATCACTATGAAGGCTCCATCTATATCGATCCAGGCTCAAACCTCCCTCGAGCTCAAGGCGGCTACCATCTCGGTGGCTGCGAGCAGTGCGCTGTCGTTGCAGGCAGACGCTGCTACCACTTTGAAGGGTTCAACGGTGCAGGTCCAGAGCTCCGGAGCGATGACGATCGTAGGCGCCTCGGTGGCGATCAATTGAATGCCTCAGGTCTATCGCAAGTCCTGGGGCGGAGGAGTCCGATGGTCCATACGTCGATAGTGGAGTTAGATGCGAGAACGTATGGCGCCGAGTGTATGGCAGTGCGGCCACCTGGAGCAGGATCCTCTCGGAGTAATGGTTGGGGCCCGAGTTGCTCCCGGGAAGTGCTGGGCTCTAACTATGGTAAATACGGAGAGCAAAGATGAGTGTTTCTGTTACCTGCCCGAGCTGTGGTGCTGAGAGCTTTTTTGATGAGTTGACACGAGATGCCGAGGCCTTCTGCCGCAGCTGTGACTATCCATTGTTCTGGACACAGGCGTCGCGCTCATCTGCTGGCGATGACATGACGCAGGCGTATGGATTGAGACGTCTTCCGGGAGCGGGAGGTCGGGAGGCGATCGCAACTATAGCCTGTCCGCAGTGTTCGGAGCCTAACGTATTGGCGCGACGTATCTGTATCAGATGTGGCGCAGATCTGCGCCCGCTACCACGATTGCCAGAACCGATACCCGAGCCAGAACCAGAACCTCGGCCCATCTGGCCCTTGGTGGTCGGCTTATCGAGTTCGGCAATTTTGGTGCTCATCATCCTCATCCTGGTTGCTCATTAGGTTGCGCACCAGAAGAGTATGACACCAGTTCTGGGAGATACGGTGAATGAGGTCCGTCGTCGCGAGCAGATAGCCTTGTCTGTTCCGATAGTGACCCACCGTAGCCTCTATGGCCGGTTGGATCTTCCGTGTGTGGACCTCCTAACCCAAGTGACAGATCTTTGAGGACTCATAATCCCTTTGTCGTGGGTTCGAATCCCACCGGGCCCACCAGGTCAGAACCTATCCAATTGAATCCTGCCAGAACAGGTCCAATGAGGCGCTCTGAGTTCCTTGGAATGTGCCCTTGTCAACCGAATGGACGACATGCCGTCAAATATTGTCCCAATCTGGGTCGGGCCCCGGTCGATTGCGCTACGATGCGGATTGGGTATTGCGTCGCGGTGTCGCAAGGTCAGGGCAAGGGGGAGAACTTCATGAAACTGAAAGCATTCGTGCGAGGGGGGGCGCTAGCAGTACTATGTGCAACCCTTGTCGGCCTGGATCCTCTGGTGATGTCATCCGAGACGTCACTTGCTTCATCTAGTACTACTGGTCCCTCTGGCACTATTTCCCAAACCATAAGTCCAGACGGTATCTACCCTGGCCCTGGTGGGCGGTACCTGTATGGTTCGGACACCAACGGGCCGACACCGACCTATTCCTCGTCTGAAGGTTACTACTACGAAGGCAACGGCCCTTCGAGTATCTATGGGTTCTACGCAGGCGAGATGGGTGTCTTCCAACAAAAAGATGGCTGCGCTGCGAGTAACTACTACAGCTTAGGCGACGCCAACGCCGCAAGCTACGATTCGTCGAGGATCTTGGCAATGGGTGCCTCAGAGTACTACTTCATGGCAGGTCCCGGTATCTCAAACTCGGCGGGTGGAGACGCCGCATGGGGCACGGCACAGGCGAATTGGGTGCTCGGCCACTTGGTTGGACCAAATGACAATAACATCATCTGGATCGACATTGAACAGACTGGCGGCTATAGCAACGGTTGGCACTCAAACGGCAACTCGTGCGGCAAGACAACAACAGGGGGCACGATTCTCTATGGTCCCGCGCAGGACCGCGCGACATTCAATGCGTTCTACAACACCATTGCAGCAGCTGGTTATACCGTTGGAGTTTACAGTAATCCCGGGGCATGGCAAACGGACTTTGGGACTGGGTCCTACGGCTCAATCCCAAACACCCTTGAGTGGACCTCTGAGAGCTCCTTCGCGGCCAACCCAGCGCCGACATTGGGGAGTTGGTGCGGTAGTGGAGGTTGCGCTGAGTTCTTTGGTGGCCAGTCCGCTGGGGGCTCCCACGCCGTCGCATGGCAGTGGAGCGAGGAGGGAGGCGACTTTGACATTACCTACTGGGGATCTCCGCAATAAACAGCTCTTAGCTCCTTGTGCGAAGTGTCATGAGGCCAGAACATGACGGATAGCCATAACATGAAAGATAGAAGGTGAAATGATGAAGAACAAGATTTGGAAGCTCGGTTCAATCGCCGTGATTGTAGCTGTTGGTGCCACAATGTATTACTTGGGCGCCTCGTCGTCTGGTGCAAGGGCCACCGGGAACGCCTCGGCCTCTCACGTAGCCAAACCCACTACCTCGCCGAAGTCGAAGATTACAACACAACCCACAACGAGCACGAATGCACCCTCGTGTACGGCGGCGCAGTTGATGATCACGACCCCAACCAAGGGCGGTTACTACGACGCTCTGCGAAACACCTATGGTATGGCGATCGGTATGAATCGGGAGTTGCACGCCAAGATCATCGAGAACACCTCAGGCACGAGTTGTTCCCTGGGTGGGGGAGTACCTACGATCGAACGCATTGTAGTAACTGGGTCCCAGTCCGCAGCCCTGTCCTCAACATCGCTTCCCTCGGCTAACGGCACAAAGATCAACGTCCAAGGGCAGCCCCCAGCTGGCCCAGTCTTTACTTTGGCACCAGCAGCAAAAGCTGAGATCTGGTACGGCTCGGATAGCGTCCAACCAAATCCAGCTGGGCACGCTCATTCGGGGACGACACGTTTTACTGACTTAATCTCCTGCGTCGAGGTCTTTTCGATACCAACGCCATCGGGGTCAGTGACTGTTCCTGGGCCGAT
>DAHZQE010000373.1:0-14893 GCA_027409005.1 Ferrimicrobium sp.
GTTATTCCGCACAAGCACCGCCGTCGTTGACGAGCGAGAATTTCTTGATCCCTTCTTTCTTGAAGGCCTCCAGATCTTCGCCATATCCCCATTTGTACGCCAGAGTGTTGGCGAGATCGAAAGGGTATTCGAGGTGGTTTACAGCATCGAGCCATCGTGGATCGAACATGTGATGACAGCCTCCTCCGTGGGCGACGACGCCTGCTAGACGATTGTGGTGAGTATGCGCCAGTCGGATGGCATAGTAGCCGCCTGTACTGAACGCCCATAGTGCCACCCGCTTGTGGTCGATCTCGGCCTGTTCATCGATCCAGTCGAACAGACTTGACCACTCCCGCTCCGGTGATGTTGGATCGCTGGGATCGGCTGGCGAGTCGCCCGTTCCTGGAATCTCGAGAACGATGACAGCGATGTTGTTACGAGACCAGCCTTCGATCCAGACGGCGAGTTCCGTCCGATAGCCGTCGAGGCCTGTCAAGATTACGACGAGTGGAACAGGTTGGTCTTCGGTCGTCCCAGGTGGGAGGTGATAATACAATGGGATTTGGTGGCCTTCGTGCTCTAGGCGGTGCTTGTGCGGAATAACGACTTCATAAGTGGGCCGTGCTCTGAGTGCCAGTCCTCGCTTCGCTGCTGCCTTGCCATGGTGCCAAGCGAGCCTTTGCTTGTCGGAGCGTGGCGCCGGGAATCGAGATATGCGATATACGGCAGACGCTCGCCTCGATCGGTCAGCGAGAGAAAAGCTTAGCGATCGATCAATACGTACATATACAACTCGGAAGCTTTCTCTTTGTTGCCTTCCTTCTCGGCTTTCTCCGCCTCAGCAACAAGCTCTTCGCCTTTCGGAGCTGCTTCTGGTTAGTGAGTGTAATTTATGGGGGCTTGGGATCTTACCGAAGCACTCAGCGTAGGCATCCCAGTCGTATGGTTCTTTCAGGCCTTTCTGTATCACAATGTCAGGTGGCGCTCGAGCCTTAATCTCACTTGCTACAAACCTTGACTAAGTCGTCCACGATTGGCAAGAAATCGTCGTATTTTGCAAACATGAACGGATAGATCCCCAAACGACACTGCAGGATTGATCAATGGGCGCCTCTTCGATCGACCCTCGATTGGACATACAGGCTCCTTCCACTTAGTCTCCCATAATCTGCAGGTCGTCAGCTGAAAGTCGAGTAAGGAGGCAGAAATCGATCTACTTACTGCTCAAAACTCTCATGGTGTGCTGCCTTCGTGTCCAGCCGGTCCTGAATGACTACCACAAGTCAATCGCCACGCTGTATTCACACACCGAGCAAGAGGTTTACTGAAACAGACGGTCAACATGCGTCTTACTGTTGATCCCGAATGGGAGCGCGATATGCTGAATCTCCTCTGACGCACCAGAATTGTCCGCCTGGCGCAGCCATGTTGTCTCGCTGTACTGCGTCGGCCAGGAAAGCGGCGTAGAGTACTGTATGCGTTTCAAGCCAGTAAATGAGGGGAGTCTTTCATACGGCGAGTCTTTGATATGCAATAGCCCCCTCGGCCAGGATCGTCAAGTCAAGTATGGAAATGTCTATGGGTTGCGGTAGTAGCAGTAATCCATCAAGTGCGGTCCGTCCTATTATAGTTGGCCGGAAGAAGTGGGGCCGCGAGTGTCTCCATCTCCGCCACCTTTCCATTCGTCAGTCATAACAACGCTGTACCTGGAGATACGAAGAAAGTGACACTTCGGCGGAGATGGCTGCCAAAACGCCGACCGCCGCCATCTTCGAGGGCTTGAAAGGCAGATGGAAGCTGCGAAGGTCTCTGAACAGCACGCTCGCGGGCTTTCCCAGTGGCATCTTCACCGGCACCGCCACTTTCACGTCCAGAATACCGACCGCGCACAGCACAGCGGCTGAGATGCTGTATGCCGAGAGCGGAGAGTTCAAATCCGACACTGGACTCACGCTAAGCGCTAATCGGAGTGCGTGCCTTCCCAGTCCGGAATGGCTCGCGAACCGCGCTGATTCGGTCGCTTTTAGAGTACGTCTACCGCTACAACGCCGACGAAGACAAGATCAGCGCTTGGTTTGTGAAAGAAGAAACCAAGCAGCTTGAAGGTGAAGAGGAAGTTGACTATCTCTTCCACGATATTGAGACAGAAAACGGCGGCCAAGGCTGGGTTGGCCGTGGCGAGCATCTGTGTGAGCTAGACATGTATTGGGCGTATGAGCGTCTTTCTCCAAC
Source organism: Ferrimicrobium sp. (assembly GCA_027409005.1). Classification (GTDB taxonomy): domain Bacteria; phylum Actinomycetota; class Acidimicrobiia; order Acidimicrobiales; family Acidimicrobiaceae; genus Ferrimicrobium. Next base: position 2,215 of record DAHZQE010000373.1, read on the forward strand.
GTGGAAGGATGGGGCTGATGATGCTAAGCTACTACGAATTTAGACTGCGGTCTGTCGCACACCAGGAACAGGCCATGGACGTCTTCGGAGTGCGATATAAGGTCAAGGGCCCGCAGAAAGACTACACGTCAGCCATCTTGCCAAATAGCGCTCATGGAGATCCTGACTGATTTTTGCTACAGGAGCGACGCCGCATATGAACGCGTGGCCGGTGACCAGGAATGATGAACCAGTCACTGCGGCCGCTTCCACACAAACTCACAACTCCAGCGCCATAGGCGTGGAGAGCCGTGTTTACACAGCAAGGACTAGATCCCCGCAATAATGTTGTCCAAGCTGGAGGTGACTCTTTTGAATCCGGCCCCAGACAGGCGCCTCCGAGAGCGCTTTCTGAACCACCTCTTCCGCATTGACAATGGCAAGACTCTCCGCCGCGTACGAGCCGTAAATACCAACATCCATGACCTTGTCGACAGCAGGCTCAATATTATCTTCCGAGACCTGTATCTCATGGCGCCCTCGGTTGACAGTCTCCCGGACAAAGCTCTTGACCGGATAGCCGGCTTCTGCGAAACCCTTACTATCAGCGTCCACCGCGACCGCCGCAAGCTTGACAACATTTCGGCTGCTTCCTCCGTCGCTTCCAGTAATTCAAGCGGCAAAGTTAGAAACACTAAGAGGAGACTCAAGACGGCACTAGCCCGTCGAAGCACGTGGCTAAATTGGAAGCCGGTGATCGAGGATATTCCTCCACTTACCAAGCAGACACGAGCAGCACGGCGCTCAGCCATTCCGTCCCAGTCATTAGAAGCGCTGAAATACACGCAAGACGTGAGCTGCGGACGCTGGATCTACCTCTTCAGCCACTGCCCCCGCCTCCATGTCTTGACCATTAAAGTCAAAGGCAACTCAGCATGGCCTGGGCGGAGTGGCGTAGAACGGACAGTGATCACTCTCCGCGCCGCACTCGAGCAGTCGACCCTTCCAAAGCTTATTGAAGTACGCCTAGCGCCAATACATGCAATGGGGATCATTCATCTTCGCTGGGCAGGTCTAGGCGCCTATAGCCCTCTAAATCCTCTGAATGTATGCCGCGAGTTTTGCATTTGGCAGAAACTGCAGGTACTGAATATTAAACTGTTGAACCCCCTCAGGAAAGAGAAGTTGACTGCGGCGCAAGAGTTGATGTTCAAGCGATCATTGTACGACTATGTCCGCAGTTTCAGCCGAACGCTGCAGGTTTTGCGGTTCTCCTGGCTGGAGGGAGAGGGTCCGAGTCCGATCACGCTTCACTATGAGGAGGGTGTGGGTGCAGAAAGAGGTGTGTTGCATTTTGAGAGGCTCGAGGAGATGTGGCTTGCAAATGTGACGTTTCCGCAGCGCATCATTGCGGCGGCGAGAGCGGGAGCACCGAAGCTGCGGAATCTGATGATGCTGCGCGCGACCCGTCGAGACCACACCGTCACATACAGCGACAAGGACGCGTGGCTTGACTTGCTCTCCAGTGGCGACAGGGGACGGCAGGTTTGTGTGACGAGTAGAGCAAGCAGCATATACAGCCAGGAGAGCGGCCTTGGTGGTTGCAAGGACTAGGGCATAATCAGGGTTGCAGGCAATGGTGCCATCACATGCTTGGGTATCTCGCTAATTCTCAATCTGCTTGCAGTTCGCTCCCAGCCTTCTTGGGCACTGCCTATTGAGACTATGCCGAGAATGAAGAGATGCCTTCACCCACCCCTTCTGGGCTCGGCTTGGCTGCGCAGACGTCAGGTTCGTACGCAAATGACTCCACCAGGAAATCCCTTGTAGTTGGGCCAATGGTTGCAATGTACGTCGACAACGGCCCCGCCGATGTCTCTTTACGAGCAACACTGAACTTCCCGGTCCTCTCGTCCAACCAGCCCAACGAGTTGAGCATTGCCTCGCAGCCTTGTGGCGAAAAGACAACCACCCACTGCTCCTTCGCTTTCTTCGCCTTGGCCTCCTGAATCAGGTCGATGAATTCCTCTTCGAAGGTAGCAGCCTCACCAGTCTCGTAGACGACCAGTTCGGTGACGGTCGTTCGTTCCGCAGCTTGCAAATCTTGTGATTGCAATGAATTTGGGATGATGTCTCGGCGCTGCTCGCCGACTAGGAATAAGAGCGGCAGTGATCGACCATTCAAGTGTGTGACTTCTTTTGAGATCGACTTTCGATGTTCCAGAATAAAACGCGCAAGCGCCTCGCCATTGCCCGTCTCCTCGCCAAGGATGGGGCAAGGCAGACCGAGCGCAGCAACTCCTCTGGCCGTCGCAGGGCCGACAACGTACAGTGGCATGTCTTTGTCGAACATTGCCTCCAACTTCGAAGGATCTAGTCTCGCAACGACCGAGCCAAAGGCGTCGACGGCTCGTTGAGAAGTGAAGATAATTCCGCCATATTTCTTGGCGGGGTTATTGGTTGCCTTTCGAAGCCTGGCCTCATTGGCGGGACTTCCACCCGCGAAAGCGAATCGTTCCGCCGCTCGTCTGAGCGTCCGCAGGGCGTCATCTCGGAACATGTGCTCCAATACCGGAACGAACACTGGCTTGTACTGTCCATGTTTGGCGTTGTTGAAGTAGTCCTCGTACGTGTCCGATGGTGACGATCTTGTCTTGAGCAAATAGACCGGGTTTTGACCCAAGGCGAGATCTCCTAGCCTCGTGTTGATCTCCTCCATCATCGCGCTTGGGTTCGACCACAACCTTACGGGATTGCTTACTTCTGAACACGATGGAACGGTCAAGAACCCTCAATACTAGCGCCGGCAGATCCCGCGCGCAACATTGGATGCCCCAGGCACACATTTCATCTTCGACGTCACCCAAGAGCACGGATACTGCTGCTTTAGTCAGTCGATTCGGCTGCGAAAGATGGATCATGCCACTCACTCAAGTGGACTGGCCGATCCTCCAGCAGTTCTTCTGTATCGTTGAGAAGCGCACTGGTCTACCGCCGCAGCCGTTGGAAGCGACGCCGGAGCAGGTAGTAAGGGCGCGGCGGATGGAAGAGAAGCAGCAGCGGCAGGATGATGCGCCGAAGCCCAAGCAGTTGCCGAAAGGCGTAGTGCTTGGTCCGGACGGCAAACCGTGAGCAGAGACATTTGCGTATCTCAGGACGTGTCAGCTGATGGGATGCAGATGCCGTAGCTGTACATCATTTGCTTCGTGGGCGGCGATGACAAAGCAGAAGACCGCGCAGCCGACGACGATATCAACGACGGTTTCACCAGCCGCAGCAGCTTCATTCTTCGAGCCGCCGAATGACTGTCCGCCGGATGTCGAGCAGCTGGGACGGTCAGGTTGGACTCTTCTCCATGCAATGACCGGTGCCTACCCAGACAACCCCACGCCAATACGGCAAGCAGAGACGAAGCAGTTTATCCACTTGTTCAGCAAGTACTATCCTTGTTGGGTTTGTGCCGATGACTTTCAAGCCTGGATGAAGAGCGGCAACGAGCCGAAGGTCAGTAATCGAGAGGAATTTGGGCGGTGGATGTGTGAAGCCCACAATGCGGTCAATGTCAAGCTTGGGAAGGAGAAGTTTGATTGCAATCGATGGGAGCAACGGTGGCGGACTGGCTGGGAAGATGGGAGATGTGACTGAATGTCCATCATGGTGAATTGCATAGCGATGGCGTTTTTACAAATCCGCTCAGCCGCCTAAACCAGCCCAACTGGTTCACAGTGCGTAGACGCCATTACAAGCGCCACCACATATCCTGACATTCGCTCTCCACCGCCGATGAGCCGGCTTGGGCTTTCGACATATTGATGATGGTCACGAGGCGCCGTATCGGGACAGAGGCGAGCCTATCAAGTATTTGTGCGGCTCATTGCTGGCTGCAGGTAGCCGTTGAGGGAAGTGATGGGTCCGATGACTGTCATGACTTCCGCTATGCCAATAAAGCTTGTGTATGTCTAGGTTCCGCGGCTGCTTTCTAGGACTTTGTTCCTGCAAACACTGATCCTACAAAAGGAAGGTCCAGTCAGCGGATCACTCGGCTACGAGACCTTGACACAGCAACTGTTCGACGAAGCAAATATCAACTCGCAATATACAGCTGACCGCCTGTACATTTGCAGATCTGTCTCCGTCTCAAAAACGACCGGTTCTTGTTGGTTCGACTGACAATCACCGCTTTCGCCGAGTCCGCAACACCTTCGTTCATGGGCATACCAACGGAATTGCGCTTGAGAATCTCCAGGCATGCTTTGTATTCTTCCTACTCTCTCATGCGTGGCATCATCCTCGTCTTCGGAGACGAACCACCAGACCTCACGCCGCCTGCAAACTACATCGACCTTCTCCCAGGCCGGATCGTTTTCAATCTTACCAGGAGGACGTACGAGGAGGCTCGGTCGTTGCTTTACGAAGTCTTGTGGTGAAACTGCTCGGTAGTGTCGGCGCATGCACACACTGACAGAACTCGACCTCGACTTCGTTGCGCACCTCAGGACCACCGATCCTCAGCGCTCTCGGGCCTGCAACATGAAACATAGCTCTGATCGCGCAGCATGGCAACATCCTTATGTTGGCCTAGTCTTGCGAGTCGGGACAACCGAGCGATCTTCCGAGAGTTCCGCAAGCAGCTGAGTCAAACCCACACCCAAACACACGACCCAATCTCCAGGCTCAAGAACTCGGCCGATACCGCCTCACAGGTGAGCGCCTTGGCCATCTGTACGTCACCTACGAAGACTCATCCCTACTACTCGCTTGGGAGGGCTTTCTTGGGAGCGCCTTGTAGGAGAAGAGGTGCGGAAGGAGAATGTTTCGTGCAATCGGGGACCTGCAGGTGCATATATCTGGTTTGTCCGGCTGAAGGTTGTATGCGACTCGACACAGCGTGCCGGACAGCATTTTGCGCGTCTGGCCGACAGGGATGCCAGTTGAGTACTGCGGTGTCAGCGATTGGAGCTCGTATGTGATCAAGGTGTTTGCGGATGCTCGGTATGAAGATTTGCAGAATCCTTCGGCGACTCAATGGCGGGTCGTGGACGATCAAGGCCGTCTGAAGTGGTCCCTCTTGAGAACCGGGTAATGCTGCTGAGATCGAAAGGCTAAAGAAAAGGCTTGGGAGAGGCGCAGGAATGCTCGGTAGCCGGTCGATAGAACTAAAAACGAAGAGTATCCATCTCAGCCCTGCCTACAAGTTACAGATCAATCTGCTGGCCGCGCTTCTTTGCACTCATGGACCTATGCTTCCATCCCTGCGTATCAACTACTCGAATGTCGGCACAGAACGGGGAGCATATGCTGTCCGAACTCGCCTGGCGCAGGCACTGCTTCCCATAAGTCATCTGAAGTGCTCAACTTTGCGGTGGCTCATTGCCCAGGGCAGTTGGCTCTGGGTGGCCAGCTTGCGGCGAAAGGCAGCGCTGTTGTGCAGCGCATGAGCTCATCTGTAGCCCTGGCACATCTGAGAAGCGCTCTCCGGTAATCTGACTGCTGAGAGCGCTTCGGAGACGAGTCAGCAGGCGCGATACGACCAACACAGTCTTCTCGTGTAGGCAAGGATGTCTCGAGTTTCGTCAATCGTAGGACTCCAAATGTTGGCAATACTGTTGAACTCCGGACCATAAACAGTGCGAATGAAGTCAAAGTCCTTTCGAATCCTTAACACCAGAAATCTGGTGAATTGTTCTCTAGGTCTAGAGACCGTTCAAGATCAGGCGAAAGTGATGCATGCGTGCGCAGAAACCGGGCCAAATAGCTGTGCTCGAGATTGTGCTTTCGTCGTACTTGTGGCCGACCTCAGCCTCCATGATCCTGCAGCCATCGCAGTCGATGCTCATTCGACATTCATCCCAACATCATCTCTAATTGGTATCAGATCGATAAAGGTCAGAGTATACCAAGTTCATTGGCTCCCGAGAAGATTGTGCGGCAGACTCGCAGAATCTATGGTTAGCATTGGAACTTGGAGTATGTTCCCGGCTTGTATGGCGCCCGACATATGGCCAGGAGATCCTCACATACTTGGATTCGCATCTCTGCAGGAAGATCATGGAAATCGGAACCCCGTGTCGTTGACAGCTCGCATTGAGTTGTCAGTGATGTGAGGCGTCTGTGGGCTTCTGCGACATGTGGTTGCCCGTCTGCTCACGACGTTGGGATAAGGCCGCTACAGTGTGATGGGTCATTTTCCGTCAACCGGATTTTGCCAGACAGCATCGCGGTGCAGAACGCCGCAGTCATGCAGTGGTGTCGTGGCTGCCTGATCGGGGCGGACGGTCTAGACAGATCGCGTGATCCATTCCTTGGCAAGCGTCGTTGCAGGGTCACAATTCATACTGTGTCAGCGCCGGAACCAACTTGGCTGACCTCAATTGCGCGTCTGGTTCGAGCCTATGCACCTAGGGAGGTACTGTCTGCTTCAGTAACCTGATGATATTTCCCACGCTTCAACCTTTTTCACTGGCTCCGAGCCAACCGGCTGACTGTCGTCGCAGACTTGCGTGCCAGCGAGGTCTCTGGAGCGGAGCTTGGACAGCATTGTTATCATTGAATTAGGCTCAGTCTACAATGCCCATCCAAATATCAACACACCCAAGAAAGCCAGAAACGTCAAGCCGAGCTTCGGGTCTGCGCCCGGCGCTGCCGCCCCCTTGCCAGTTGTGTTCGCACTGCCATTGACAGAGGTCGTGCTGCTCAAACCCAGAGGTAGGCCTTGGTATCCGAATGTCAAGTTCTGAGGGATGGATTTGTTGTAGCACCCCCCATTCGAGATATCAAGACCCATCAAGTCGTCAGGGTGGAGGAAGAACATGTACATGTTCTGCTTCAGGCTCTTGAATCCAGAGGTGTCATATGGGAACCTGTCGCCAGGATCGGTCGCGGTGGTCTGGAGACCATTGCGTCAGCTTCACGAAGCATTCTGGCAATACTGCTCTGACTTACATTGCGGAGGAAGATGCATTGCACCTGGCCAGGATATTGCGTCGCCATCTCAGGGTAGTCACGCATGACATCCGAATTGCTGGTGTCGGCAATCAGGATGAACTTGCGCTGCGGGAAGGTCTGGAAGATCTTGTCCAGCAGGAACTTCCGAATGCTGAGCGTTGCGCTGACGTCGGAGAAGTTGAGTGGTCGAGTGTCGAAGCTTCCGCCGGGATAATTGGCGTAAATGAACTGCATGTAGTTCCGCGTCACCTGCTCCGGTGTGGTGGTGAGGTAGTGGAAATGCATGTTCGGCAAGCTCTCCGACCAGTTGCGGTAGATGTCAGGCATGTTCTCCCATGGCGTGAACGGGCGAGCGAAGGTGTTCAGCAGGCCTTGTTCTGGCTCGTAAATCTTCGTGACTCGAAGAATGTCATCGATATCGGAGATGACAGTCAGGCCAGTGTCGGGGACAAGGTAGGCCGTGCTGTTGCCAAGAGAAGCACCCTCGACGTAGGTGTTCATCCGTTGAATGGCTTGGGTATTGTTGCCGGCTTGCAGACCGTTGCTGTTGATCGGCACGAACACATCAAAGTCGCCTTCCGCAGTGGTGTTATTTGGCAACGTCACATCCTGCGTTCCACCGCTGGCAGGCTGTCCACCGCCGCCACCGGCCGCGCCGCTACCTCCTTGGCTTCCTGCAGGCTCGAGATGGATAGTGTTGACAGCGACATTGCCTTGCTGGACAACAAAGATCTCGGCTGTCAAGTTGCGAGCCTGAGCTTGTTGGCTCTCCGGTAGAGCGCTGTAGTTGGTGCCATAAATGAACAGGTCGCTGGCCAGCTTGTCCAGCGTCTCATTTGAGACATTGGGCTGCTTGTATACATTACCATGGAATCGCACGTTCCAAGATCCATTGGTATAATTGGCGTACGGGTCGATGTTGAGCACATTCGTAGGTACAGCCGCCAACTGCGAGTTGTTAAGGCCCAACGAGCTCTTGACGGCATCTCCTGTCGGCAAACCCTGAAAATAAGGCTGAACCCCCGATGCAACGAAGCTGGGTATGTTGGAGCCCAGATCGCTTACGATCGACTCTGCATATCCTTCGACCGAGCTCAAGAAATTCCTTTTCTGAACTTGGAACGTCCGGCTCGGGCTGTACTCGGCTACGGAGGGAGTGATGACGGGTTCTCGCGGCGCTGCTCGCACGGCATCGGGCTGTGGGAGTGGAGTAGGCGAAGCAACCACCAGCACAGTCAAGGCTGAGGGCAGAAGCAAGCTTCTGAGCGCGAGGCTGGGCATGTTGTCGGCGTCCCGTGCGGCTCACCAGAGGATCTAGAGGGTTTGGGAGAAGACAGGGAGGGAGGAGGTGATAAGCAAATGTCGTGAAGACGCTGTTCCATTATAACTGTACCTCCAGGCCTGCTTCTACGCGTGCAAATGCCTAATCTCGTTGTCGCATGACTGCACATGTTGCAAGTAAATAGTGGGATAGCGGGACAACAGACTTCGCGGGTGTTTGCTGCATGGTGATGTCAAAAATCCGCCGCAGCGTCGACCGCTCAAGCCACAGAGCGTCGTGCGGCGCCACCGGTTTCATCCACCACCTCACCCAATCTGGCTCCGCAGCCCAGATCGAGCAGAAGCAGAGGCGACCAAAGGCTTGTCTCTGCACCTCCGTGCCTTCCTAGCTTGGCGAGGATGCGGTGGCGTTGCTGTGAGGATCTGGTGATGGCGGAGTCTGCATGCCAAGTACGATATCGCGCGTTTCGTCGCCGCAGAACTGCCCCATCTGAGTCACCGCCGCGCCCTATCCACGGCGGCTTTCAAGCAAGAACCGAAGAGATACAAGAGAAAATGTAGGTCCATGTGATATGATGATCGAGCATTGAAACAGGCTTTCAGTCGCCTGCCATGACACTTCCGCCGCCAATCCGCTACTCGCCCACCCAGCACAAGTACCTGCTTGAGCAGGCTGCGGACTTGCACATTGCGTGCGTCTTGGAAGATGGCACCCTGGCAACTTTCCTTCCGCATCGCAACCCAGAGTCCAATGCTCTCGAGTTTGATCGCCAAAAGGTCCAGGACTACTGGGCAGCGTACGGAACCGACGTCGATAATGGCAGCAGGGAAATCATCCTACAGTTTTCAGACGAGAATGAAACGGAAGTCATCGGCGTAGTATCTCTTGGCTGGGCGTACTCAGAGACTGGCCCGTTTCGTGGGAACATCCACAAGCTCTTTACTAGCCCCCAGCATCGTTTCAAGGGTGTAGGCAAGAGACTGATGATGAAGGTAGAGGAAGTGGCGAGGGAGAGAGGGAAGACGTTGCTGGTTAGAAGAGCCTCGTCAACATCCTCTAAACCACGCACCAGCCTACTAATAGCGCGTTACAGATGCTTGACACGACGATTGGCTTTGGAGCAGAGCACTTTTACCCCAAGGTCGGGTATAAGGAAGTGGGCATTGTCCCAAGGTTTGGAATCGACCCCTGGACCGGTAAATTGAGGGATGAGATCTGGTTCTACAAAGATCTCCGGGATGAGGCAGCACAAAACGAAGCATAGACGATGAAAGACTATGCGTGTAGACTGCGGAACGCCAATTATCCATTGTTCACTGACAATACAGTTTGCTTCGAGCGATTACAAACGGGCCAAGCCGGTGACCTCCCGCGGAGCGTGGTATTCCGGCACCTTCATGTCCAGAGCGCGGCCGGAGTAGCCTAGCCACGGCGTCAGCAACCTGTATCATCCCAACGCTGCAGCATGAGTACTTACCGAGGTCCTCAGCCGTCAGAACAGCGCACTTCTCGCCAATCAATAGCGCAGTGCTGTAAGTGTTGCAGCCAACATTGTCTGGACAGATGGACAAGTCGGCGACCTTGAGGCCCTTGACGCCGTGGACGTTGAGGCGCTCGTCCAGAACACCGTGCTTGACGATGCTGTTGCCCTCCTTCGGGGCCATCGAGCAGGTACCGAGCGAGTGCCAGGTCGTCTCGACGTGGCGCTGCGATTGACAAGTCAGCCACAGTCCGACCACCACGGCAGAACCATAACACCAAGTACATACCTTGACCCACTCCTCGATATGCAGCAGGTCCTCTCTGGAGTACTGCAGATCTTCCCTGGTCTCTTGCTTGTTGCTTGTCAACCAGCTCACCTGAGGCGCCTTGCCTGGCTCAACTCCGACGGTCCAGGATCCGTGCTGGATGTTCGCCGTGATGTGGTTCGGACCGGCATACGCATTTGTGGTCGCGAGATCCATGTCCTTGGCACGAGCCGGGCTGTCGTAAGCGTAGAAGGGGTGCATAGAAGTGACTTCACCTGCGTAAGCTTCCATACGGCGGGCTGTCTCGCGGGACTTCATGTAGCCCCAGACCATCGGAGCCATGTCGCGCTTGTCGTTCATGAAGCCGGCATCGAAGTCGCTGAGATGTGTTAGTGGCAGTGACCTTGACCTTGAGCGGTAACGGCATGCTTACGGAGCATCATAGGCCGAGGGGGAGGTGATGTGGGTGAAGCCACGGCTGAATGGGTATTCCAAGAAGTGGAACATCGTGAAGAACTACACCGGTCAGCATCTCTAGACGCAGCGGTCGGGAGCGAGACTCACCTTGCCCGGAGGCATATGCATATGGTCACCAAACCAGCCAGCGATGACCGAATAGTGCATGACACTGAAGCTCCATCAGCAACACGACCTCGTGCTAGAAGCACCAGCAACCACTCACGGCTTGTCAGGCTTGTCCTTAAAGTAGCTGTCCCACCCAGACCTGAACTCCGGGTAAGGCCAAGAGTCCATCTCTTTGAGCTCCTTCTCCGTCGGACGGATCTTGACACCGGCTTCGATGCCGTTGGTGGCGAGCGGACCAGTGCCGTTGATGTTCCACTGGTTGTAGAACTTGTCTTGGGTCTCCTTGTCGCCACGAACAAAGTCATCGAACGACTCGACATGTGGCTTGGCGCGGTAGGTGGCGAAGGTGAGGTCTGGGAACGGTTAGCAACGATTCGGTCGACGTTGCGGCGACACAGAACTTACAGTGGTCTTGGAAGTTCAACCCGACACCCGGCAGGTCAACGAGGGGCTTGACGCCAGCTTTGCGAAGCTTCTCCGGGTCACCAATACCGGAGCGCTGGAGGATGAGCGGCGAGCTCAGCGTGCCTCCACTGACGATGACAAACTTGCGAGCCTTGTAGATACGGCCCTCCTCCGCACCCGGGTGGAGCGGCTTGGTTGGGACTACCTTGACGCCAGTGGCGCGGTCGCCCTCCAGAATCACTCTGCTACTGTCAGCGGAAGCATGTCAGATCGGAGATAATGAATGTACTTCTCGACTTTCGTGTTGCAAACAAGGTGCAAGTTCTGGTGGTGAGCTCGAGTCGAGTGAATGTACGCATGGGCAGAGTCGGATCGGCGCCCAGTGTCACGGTCTGTACAGTTGCATCAGCTAATTTATTTTAACGGTGCAGCAGGTGCCACAGCCGACATACTGATCCACTTGAGCCAGTGCTCCGCACCGTGGCCGGTGACAAGGTCTTGCAGGTCATCGGTGACGGGAATGTCTTGGCTCTCAGCAGCTCGCAGGAAGTCCTAGGCGATGGTCAAATGCGAGTCGGTAGGTCAGAGCACCGAGTCAAGACACTGACCTGCATGATTGGGTATGTGTAGTTGCCAAAGGAGACTTTGATCGGACCCTCGAAGCCGTGGATGTCTCGGTTCTGGCAGGCACGCTGGTATGTCTCATGCTTCTTCATGAGTGGAATGAGTGACTTTGTGTCCCAGCCTGGATGCGGTCAGCTTGGCAGCAACTCCCTCTCACTGGAGCGTTTGGCTTACCCTTGGCCTGGAAGTCATCGTAGTCGGACGCACTCGCCCGAGTGTACATCATGAAGTTGATCGAGGAGCCGCCGCCAAGGATGTGGGCACAAGGCACAACAGCACGGCGGCCGCCCAGCCATTCGGAGGGTCGGCTGTAATAGAAAGACGCCGTCTTGGAGTCAAGCTTCATGTTACGCGGGTAGATGCCAGGTCGGTAGACCTTAAGATCGCATCAGTCTATTGATCTCCTGGTGCTGTCCCGCCAAGCTTACCCATGGATTGTTGAGGTTGGACTCGCCAGCCTCGATCAGCATGCTGTAGGTCACAACCCAGTCAGTTCTCGGAGCCATTAGCTCTCAGTATGGTTGTCCTTACACCTGGAGCTTGTGGTCGAGATTGGCCAAACGGCCGGCAACCACACAACCACATGATCCTCCTCCGCACACGATGATGTCTGCGAAAGCCAGTCAGCCTTCTCAGTCCCCTCGCCGACAGGAAACGCTTGTCTGCAGGCAGGAGGACGTCGATGCTCCGGTGAACCCCATTCTCGATAGCGATACAAGCAGACCGTGCTTACCGACTTCGTCTGGTATCGTCATGGTTACTGCTTTAATCCAATGTGGTACAAAGCTTTGATTAAAGGTTGGCAGCGAAGGCACCGATCCTTGGAACACGAACGGGCAGAGGTCGAACCCTTCACGTTTATAACAGCTCGCGATCACCCTCCTACCATCGGTAACACGGAGCTCACGGCATGCTCTCCTGGGCCATAGGAGGGGTATCTGCAGCAAGATTACGGATTGGGATGATTTGCAGCCCACCGTCTCAGACAAGTTGGGATCGAACTGCGGAGTGCGTAGGACTACTGCGAGCCACGGCACCCAGGCGTACTGCCAATCGCGCTTCGAATTAAGTGGATCTCCCTAAGACGGCCCATTCCAGGTCCAGGAGTGGT
>DAHZQE010000463.1:0-6594 GCA_027409005.1 Ferrimicrobium sp.
GTCGGAATCGAACCGACGACACCAGCCTTACCATGGCTGTGCTCTGCCGACTGAGCTAAGGGGGCAATACGTTTCAGGCTCAATCTATGATACTAGGTGATGGGAATCGTACCTCACGCCTTGCAACTATTCACGCCCCTATGGGCCCACATTCCCCAAACATCGGCGCTAGGGTGAGTGTAATAGATCGCGCTCTTGACCATCGAGGCATGCAGCCCGGTTTGGTACGTCCGTGAGCAGCCGGTCAGCTCCGAGAGGTATTGATATCCGCAACCTCATCCCCCAAGATAGCGAACAGCTCCGTCAAATTTACAATCATGCAGTACTGTCGTCGACGGCAACGCTAGATCTCGTACCGCGCACGCACGCTGATCAGGAGCGTTGGCTCGAACAGCATCTGGGCATCTACCCTGCCCTTGTGGCCGTTGCCAAAGATCAGCCCATCGGCTATGCCTCAATCTCTCCATTTCGCCCACGCGCAGGGTACAACTCGACCGTTGAGGACTCGGTCTACATCGATCCTAACTACCAGGGACAAGGCGTTGGGCGACTGCTGCTAGAACACCTGATCGTTACAGCCACTTCACTTGGCTTTCACAGTTGTATTGCACATATAGTTGCTGATCACAAAGCTTCGTTACAGCTACATGTTGGTTGTGACTTTCGGCTCGTAGGTGTTGAACGAGAGATTGGTAGGAAATTCGGGAGATGGATCGACATGGCGATCCTGCAACGACAGCTACGTTAAGGGCGGAACGTTCAACACCTCGACGCGTCCATCTCTATCCAGGCGTGGCTGCTTACCTCAAGATGGCAACATCCACCCAGAAAGCAGTGTTAGGCCTGGGCATGGTCGTCGGCCCAGAAGTACCAAGCGGCAAGCGAGCGAAAAGGCCGATATTGTTCACCATGCTCTATCAATTCAGGCAGCAACAGTGGTACGCTGCCCGACAGGTGTCGCTGAACGCTTCGCCGCATAGCCAGATCCCCCACTGGCCAGATGTCAAAACGCTGGAGATGAAACATGAGAAACATGTCGGCGCTCCAGCTCCCAAAGCCGTATAGTCCCTCGATAAACGCCCGCACAGACGCATCATCGAGAGACGCAAGCTGAGAAAGCTGAGCGGCTGACACACTCCGGCAGAGTCGATCCAACGTTTTAATCTTCGGACCTGAAAGTCCAATCCTGCGAAGCTCCTCTGGCGTGAGCACTGCCACCGTCTCGGCCTGCAATCCAGTCGCGGCGTCAAGGCGTTCCAGAATCGCCCGCGCCGACGAGCCTGACAGTTGCTGATACACCAACGTCTCCACCAGGAAGCCAAAGGCATCTTGTTCGGTGTGACCGCCGCTACGACCAGGATCAAACGAATCTCTATATAGCCGAGGGAGTCCATAGTTGCGATAAAAATCCGCCATCAGCGAGCTCCGTTGTGCCAGGACGGCAACGGCCTCTTCCAGTTCTAGTTCGACTCGCTCGAGCTGAGTCACTTCCTAGGGTCGCCAATCTCTGCATCGCTCGTGAGCCACCGATAGATCACGCATCGGACTCGATCCGAACAAATTGAGGTATCCAACGTTGAAGCCTCGGAGGAACCACCTCGGCAACCGCCACCCGAAAGCCATCAAAAACTTCCTTAGCCTCACGCAGGAGACTCGACCGGCGTCGATAGAGAATGGTGACGAGACCAGCATAGCCAAGCCAAGCAAAAGCTGTGGGTGCCCCCAAAAAGTCGATAGGCATCGCCGATAGAGTGAGCAGCACGAGAAAATCCACCGTTAGGTCGCCGGCACCTAGCGACAACAACACAATTCCCCAACCGAGATACCAGGGCCAGATGACGGGACCAAGCACCACAGTGACGATCAAGATCACACCAGTAAGTCGTACGATATTGGATCGCCGACTTCCAAGAATAGTGATACCGCCAATGAGCAAGATACACAAGTCACCGAGAGCTCGAAACACGTTAACCACAAAGAGTGGCCCGAAAGGAAGTCCTACATGAGCGAGCACCCAACCAATGGCATAGCCAACAAGAATGAGTGGGTCCTCGAAGGACAGAACCGATCCGGGAGTAGACAGCGCTGGGATCCAGCCCATTCCCAGATGCGTAGCTAGACCAAGCAGGTAGAAAACAGCCAAGGTTAACATCACAGCGATGAAGAGGCCACGCAGCTTGCTAAGCACACGGTTAGAGTTGCTCCAGTGATAGCCCATAAAGCCAACCGCAACAATCGCTGGTACCTTAACCGATGCCGCTAGAGCTACTAGCACAATGCCAGCCAACCTACGATCCTTTAGGAACAGATAAATTCCGGCCACCATAAGGGCGGTCATTAAGGCGTCATTATGTCCCGCCGACGCAAAGGTATACAACAAAATTGGATTGGCCGCGCTTAGGGCGAAGGCAAGGTCTCGATTAACACCAAGCAAATCTGCGATCTTAAGGATAAAGATACCGATGACGACAACAGAGGCGAGAGCAACCAGGCGAAGCAAAAGCACGGTCATCATCGGAGAGTGGCCCGAAAGTTGAACGAGCCCCCCAGCCAAGGCTAGAAACAGTGGGCCGTAGGGGGCCTTTGCCATTCCCCAAAGTGGGTCCACCGTGGAACGATAGGCGCTATTGCCGAGCAACGCTGGGCCCCCGCTATACGGGTTGATTCCGAGCGTGACCATGCGCCCCTGAGCTGCATACGAGTAGACATCTCGTGAAAACAACGGTCCAGCAACCATCAACGGCAATACCCAAAGGCCAAACAGAAGCCATTTGTAGCGAAGCTGCTCGCCACGCCGAGCGCCGACAACGATTCTGAGCCAGGCAACCGCCGTCAGAACAAGGCCGTAATAGATCAACGACTCAGCCAACAACTCCACGATCAAATTCCCTGGATGCGGAGACGCGTTCACCCCAAGGTACCAAGACCCAGGAATCTTCGAAGTGAAGGGGGAGTTTGGTTGCAAAGAACCGACGAAGACTAGCAGCGAACCGATAAATCCAGTGGAGATCGGATTGACATTCATCAGATTGTCGACGTTGGCCCAGCCAAACCATCGCCTGATGGTGCGGAAGCGGCCGCCTGACCCACCTCCATGAAGAGTAGGAATTAGACGGGCACCTTCCTCGCCGCTCATCTCCTTTGAGCCTCCACGGGGTAATGAGTCGTCGCTCGAACGACGAAAGTGCGATTTTCCCACTGGCCCACCCTGATGGGGACCTTCGGTTGGGTGACTGCTGTCCTTATCCATGAGTTCGCTCTAGTCTAGCGCGGAGAAACTGCTCTTGCATCGCTCCGCGCCATACCTCCATGTGGGCCGGGAGGGATTCGAACCCCCGTAGGCGTACGCCGGCAGATTTACAGTCTGCTCCCATTGGCCACTCGGGCACCGACCCTGGTGAGGACATAATAGTCTACCAGTATGCCATCTTTCGACGTAGTCTCAGAGATTGATATACAAGAAGTTAAAAATGCAGTTGACCAGGCGAGTCGAGAGATCACGACTCGCTTTGACTTTAAGAATACCGATTCATCTATTGTCTTCAACGAGAACGACCTCCTCATCACCCTCGCGTCTAGTACCCCAGACCGCCTAAAAGCCGTCATGACCGTGCTTGAGGAGCGTCTCGTGAAGCGTTCTGTCTCATTGAAGGCACTCGATCGCCAGAAGGTGGAGGATGCCTCCAAGGGGACTGTGCGCCAAGCTATTCGCCTGGTGTCGGGGCTAGATGGTGATCGCGCTAAACAGGTCACCCAAGCAATCAAGGCGATGGGAATGAAGGGGATCCAAGCGCAGATCCAAGGAGATCAGGTGAGGGTCACCGGCAAGAAGCGCGATGATCTCCAAGCGGTCATGGGACAGCTCAAAGAGCAAGTTGCAGATATTCCGCTACAGTTCGTCAATTTTCGCGACTAAGCACCCCCAATGGGGACGACCTATCACCTGCAGCCCGGACAGAAGGCGGTGGTGCTATCTAGTAAGGTCCTTGAACAGCGCTTGGATGATATTCGTTCCGAACTTGAAGCGGCGACGGATGGCTTGAGCGTCAACGACATTGTCATCGTCTGTGGCAATCTCACCAACGTCGAGGCCTGCCAGAATCTAGCCGTCCTGAAAAGCTATCGTCGACCGACATTCATCGTCGCCGCCAACATCGAACTCGGGCATCTCATGCCGACGATGGCGACTCCCCAAGAGAAGCTGCTCGACCCGCACTGGAATCCACAGTGGTGCTCGAGTCTTGAACTCACCTATGAAGACCATGGCATCAAGCGTCTGCTCGTTGACCCAGGCAACCCATATCGTCCATCCTCCGATGACCCTAGGGCTGCAATTCTCGACCGCTTAAGCAAGCAGGGACGCCGCTTTGCCGATGCGGCTAGCCTCAACCCACAGGCATCAATCGCGCGATACATCGCCTCGCGTTCCTTCTACCGAAATATGCGACTACTGACTCCGTGGGTGACCATCCCAATTCTTCTCATCCTGGCGATTCGGATTCCACTAATATTGGCTCCTCCCATCCACCACCAATGGTCTACGGCACTAGTGACGAGTTCGGCAATCTTAGCTATCGCAATCGTTCTCGATCTGGTGCTGGCTGCCACGGTGTCTATTTTCAGCAGTCGTGGCACACTTCGGATCCTCGATAAACCGCTAGAGACTGCGATGCGAGTCCATGATCCAAACGAACCCGAGCGACTACGACTCGATCAGATCTCCCGCGATGGATACCACGGCCTGATCACTGGGGACACCCAGACCAAGGAACTGCTTAGAGTTGCCGATGTCATTTTTGCAACTCCTGGAAACTTCGGCGTCAGCGTCAACCGAGCGCCAACACGGATTCCAGTTCCGGCCATCTATCTCCCTATGATCGATGCCTCCTGGTTGGAGCTTGAGCCGGGCGCCACCCTTCGAATCAGCCTATGGTCGATCCAACGGCTCAAGACCCGGTCACGACTTCTGCGTCTGCTGGTCACACCCGAGCTGCGAACACCTACTCCCCAATTACAGGCTGCCACTCCCGACGGTCCGGCCTACTCTCCATTGGTCCGAGCGCTGCACGCTGGCAACTTGCGCTTCCGTCGTATGATCGCCATCGTCGTGTTCCTGGGTGGGATCATTGAACTCGCCAGTGCTCTGTTGCCACCCCTGCACCACCACCTAAGACTCGCCTCGGTACTCTTTCCAAGCATCGCCACCTTCGTGCGCCACTACGCGAATGCGCTAGCCGTCACCACTGGCGTAGGCATGATTGCGGTAGCACTCGGTCTCCACGCAGGTCGAAGGCGATCGTTTCAGATCTCCATTGCAGTCGCCGTTCTGGCCCTCCTGGCGAATCTTAGCCGTGGAGGCGACCTAGCGACAATGATCGTTCTTGCAGTTGTCCTCATGGTTCTGCTCATCAATCGGCGTGCCTTCGATCAACCCACGCCAACCAAGCCTACGCTCTCTCGCTTGGTCAGGATTGTAGTAACGATGATCCTTGTGTGGATCGTCGCTCTCGTCGTAACGCTGGTGGCACAACTATTCGCCCACCGACGCCAACCTGATCATCTCTTGTCCACCTTCGTAAGTATCGCGACCATCTCTTTCGGCCTCTCCGCTCATGCTCCGTCACCCTTCGAGCATCCCTATCTTCGAGATGCGCTGCAGTTGTCGATGCTGGCCTTGCTCCTCATCGGCATCTGGGCGATCTTGGCTCCGCTATCGACACGCGTGCATCTCGAGGGTCGCGCTCCGCCCAGTGTCGAGACATTTACTCGCATCCTGGCAACTCACCCGCAAAGCACACTCGACTACTTCGCCCTACGAGACGACAAAATGCGCTGGATTCGTCATGGAGTTGTCATTGCATACGGAATATTCGGTTCCACCGTCATCGTCTCCCCAGACCCAATAGGTCCGCGATCCAACTCTAGGCTCGCCTTCGTCGAGTTCTATGCGGAGATGAAACGACAAGGGCGTTCCGTCGCCATTCTCGGCGCTACTGCCTCTTGGCGAACCGTATATCAAGCTATGAACATGCGTAGCTACTACATAGGAGATGAGGCTCTCGTTGCCCTTGACGGGCTCAACTTAGCTGGCAAACGACACAAGAGCCTCCGCCAAGCTGTCAATAGGATGAAAAACTACGGCTACTCGGTCACGTTAAGCAACCCAATTCGACTGTCAACGGCCGATCGTGAACAGATCCTAGCCATCATGACCTCCTCCCGACGGGGTGATCGCGAACGCGGCTTCTCGATGACTCTGGGTCGCATCTTCGACCCGCGCGATACCAACCTGCTCATGAGTATCTGCCGAAACAAAGAGGGAGTCATCACCGGATTCTGTCAGTGGGTACCAGCGCCCGCGGTAAATGGCTACTCTCTCGACCTGATGCGGCGCGACCTTGGGGACCATCCCAATGGCATGTTTGATCTCTTGATCATAGAGACCATGCGCCAACTTGGCGAACAGGGCTACGGTGCCGTCAGCCTCAACTTTGCAGCCATGCGGGCCGTGTTAGCAGGCGAGCGCGGATCAGGAATACCCTCCAGAGTCGAGCGCTGGGTACTTGGCAGGCTGTCTGACTCGATGCAGATCGA
>DAHZQE010000397.1:0-3558 GCA_027409005.1 Ferrimicrobium sp.
CACTCACTGGCAGGTCTTACGGCGTCGATCACCGTGATGACGTAGGACTGAGGATCATTGCTGATCATTCGCGTGCGATGACCTTCCTGCTTGCTGATGGCGTCGTCCCCACCAACGAGGGTAGGGGCTATGTGTTGCGACGAATCATCCGCCGTCTTGTGTTGCGTGCGCAGCTTCTAGGAGCGCGCCAACAAGTAGTGGAACGTCTCGTGACCGGGGTGATCGATACGATGGGAGATGCCTACCCCGAGTTGCGAGACCGACGGGAGCGTATCCTTGAGCTCGCCACTCGTGAGGAGGGGCGATTTGAACAGACGTTGGCCATCGGTGCTCCGATCTTGAATGCGGCCATCGAGAGCGGTGAGGTACGCGGTGGGGTTGCGTTCCGACTCCACGACACATTTGGCGTGCCGATCGAGTTGACGACTGAGATCGCCCAAGATCGTGGGGTACCGGTGGATCTCGAGGGTTTCCAACGCGAGATGACAGAACAGCGTAGTCGATCTCGCCAAGCCGGTCTTGGAGATGATGAGGTGAGTGAACAGCCTACGGGTGCGCTCTGGGTGCTGGAGTCCTTCGGTAAGACAGAGTTTCTTGGCTATGAGGCCGAGGTGGCCATCGGCGAGATCCAGTTCGTTGGACAAGAGGGAGAGCGAGTGGCCGTCTATGTTGATAGGACTCCTTTCTATCCCGAGGGTGGCGGACAGGTCGGCGATACCGGTTGGATCAACGCTGCCGGATTCCGTGCTAAGGTCATCGATACCGATCAACCGGTGCAAGGTGTCATTCGACATTGGGTTGAGGTGATCGAAGGTGAGCTAGCTGTAGGCGACTCTGTCGAACTTGTGGTCGATGCTGGCAGACGAGCGAGAGTTCGAGCGAATCATACCGCGACCCATCTGCTCCAGTGGGCATTGCGTGAGGTGCTTGGTGACCATGTTGCCCAGCAGGGATCACTGGTAGCACCCGATCGGTTGCGTTTTGACTTCACCCATTGGTCGGCACTCTCCACCGATGAGATCCAACAGGTGGAGCGTCTTATCATGGGCGAGGTTGTTAGCGCAAGCGGCGTTGTGACTCAGGTTAAGGACAAGGAGACCGCGGTCCGCGAGGGAGCGATCGCCTTCTTTGGCGACCAGTACCAAGACGTCGTTCGTGTGGTCCACGCTGGTGATCATTCGGTCGAACTCTGTGGTGGCGAGACCGAGAGTACGCGTATGGCACGACGTTTTATCGCTGAGCTCAGTAGGATCGTCGACCTGCCGGTCGTAGAGGTGGATGAGCGATTTTCAAGCCGAAGTGTCGAGCGTGCCTTAACCGAGGTGGGAGTGTCGATGCGCGACCAACGTGGTCGTGTCGATGATCTGGCTGCTGCTGATATATTGCAGCGATACCTTGACGGGCTAGGTAATGCGTAGACTTCGTTGGGTATTGGCCGCGTTGGCCGGTCTTGTTGTGCTGATCGTAGTTGTTGGTGGCGTTGCATTCTATGTGGAGTCGCAGCCGAGTCCACATGGGCAGCCAGTGGCGGTTATCGTTACCCCAGGGGAGTCAGTGAGCTCGATCTTTGATCGACTCGCTCAGGCAAAGGTGGTACGTTCCCCGTTCCTGTTTAAGGCGTACTCAGCGATTAAGGGTGTCGGAGTCATCGATGCTGGTGTCTATTTTCTGCGCACGAACGAGGGCTATGCTCGCACCCTTGGACGTTTAACGGCGGGACCATCTTCGCTGAAGCTCACAGTATTGCCGGGTATGACGGTGTCGACAATCGCCTCGGAGCTCAAGTCAATACCAGGTAATAGCCTATCTGGATCGGCATTTCTGCGAGCAAGCACCAACCTTGCGGTGTTTCATTCCCCCTTTCTAGCTCATGCAACGAGTCTGCAAGGATTGCTCTATCCCGATACTTACTTTGTCGATCCACTTGGGACGGCAAAGGAACTTATTCAGCAGATGTTGAATAGATCTGCCCAGGTGTTCGAGGCGGATGGGCTGTCGCCCGCGGGACACTATCACTCCTTGAGCGCGGCACAGGTGATCGTGGCAGCCTCCATAGCCGAAAAGGAGGCCAACTCTGCGACCGGATATGCCAAGGTTGCACGCGTGATCCTAAACCGGCTCGCCGCAGGCATGCCACTTCAGATGGACTCCACAGTTCGTTTTGCGACCGCCAACTACTCGAACCCAATCACCGGCGCACAACTACAGGACCCGTCTGCGTACAATACCTACTCCCACACCGGGCTCCCTCCAGGACCTATCGGAGCTGTCGATTCGGCTGGCCTTATGGGTGTTTTACATCCGCAACGAGGATCGTGGCTTTACTTCGTTGCTCTTCGTGGGCATCGGCACCTCTCGTTCTTCGATACCTTCGGACAGCAGCAAGCTGCGATCTCACGGTACGGTGTGCGGTGATGTCCGGCGAACATACGAAACCTGCTATTCCTTTAGCTTGTGTGCTTGGTGATCCAATTGCCCATAGCCTGTCCCCCCTTCTTCACGAGACTGGGTTGGCACACTCTGGATTGCAAGGTCGTTACCTGGCTTTCCAGACTGGGACTACTGGCTTAGCTGATACGTTACGATCGCTTGTCACGCTTGGATTTCGAGGCTGCAACCTGACTGCACCACTCAAGGTGGTGGCCCGGAGTATGTTGCAGGTCGAGGATCCGGAGGTGCGACGGATCGGCGCTGTAAATACCATTGTCTTCTCTGAAGGTTCGCTAATTGGTTACAATACCGATGCCCGCGGGCTTTTGGAGGCGTTGCGAACGGTGGTGGGTTTCGAGCCTCATGGCAAACGAATCCTGATTCTGGGGTCTGGTGGCGCTGCACGTGCAGCCGCATCAGCTATGACAGATGCAGGGGCCGCAGAGGTCTATGTCAACGGTAGGAGTAGAGATCGGGCTCTGGAGTTAGCCAATGGCTTCGATGGCGCGATCCAGATGTGCGAGAAGACCGATGGGTTGTCGGTTGACTTGATCATAAACGCAACTACGGTTGGTATGAAGGGCGGCGGTGCGGAGAGCGAGACGCCGATCGAGTTGACGAGGCTTGGGGCTTGCGATGTCGTCTATGACATGGTCTATCGACCAACTCTGACGCCGTTGCTTCAGTCAGCTCAACGGTTGGGAGTCTCTGGTTTTGGGGGCCGCTCTATGCTCGCAGCTCAGGCTAGGTTCGCCTTTGAGCATTTCTTCAACGCCCTTCCGAGCTTAGATGTGTTTTTGGAAGCATTGGATCAAGATGATGCGGGCATCGCCTGAGGCACGAGAAGCGTGGTCGTCGTCAACTAGCTAGATTCGAGAGCTGGCCGACACCCGCGTGCTTCTCCCGCCGATTCGTAGGGAGTACTCGTTGCCCTCTCTTGCCCGTTCACGGGTTGTGCGGCCTAGAGTTCTCCAAATGACGGCTTTAATCTGGCCACAATCACCTCAGAACGCTCAACGGCTTGCCGATCCCTGGTTGATCTTGGTACCGGATTACCGTTTATAGCCGAACATCCGCTATCCCGATGGCATCTGGCCTCGTAGTCGATCTGGATGTCGGTGGTCCGAC
>DAHZQE010000399.1:0-4817 GCA_027409005.1 Ferrimicrobium sp.
ATCGGACAGACATCATGCGCCGATACGACAGAGCAGGCCGACTAGCTCGATGTTGCTCTTCAGTACTCTCGGTCTTTCTTGTGGAGAATGTGGACGCATCCACAGAACCCGTCCTCTTGTGAGTCAGTAGATGCCGAAGTATCCTAGGATTTCATACCAGTGAGAATCATGGCCAGTGATTGCTTTGAACCAATTAGAGCGAATGCTGTGTCAGTGATCACACTTGCGGTCAGAACGCTGAGATCGCCGCCGTAGAGCTCGAGTCAGAGCTCTCGACCGTACATACGTATACCCCAAAATTCCTGCAGTAAACGCCATATTGCAAAAGATTCCTCGTGCGCTTGTCCCTCAAGCTTGTAGGCAGCTTTGGTGGCGGGCATACTCCAGGTGCTGGTAGCCAAGTCGCTGCCTGTACCGAGCGGAGGCTCGGATGGCACTTCAAGCTCGTGGCGGTCGAGTTGTTCGCTAAAGTTGTAGTATGAAGCGCCAGCGGATTCATTCTGCGCTGCAGGTATTGAAGTGGCTTGGGGTCGTCAAGCTCGTCAATCCTGGCGCACACTATGCAATCGTTCGAGTACCTTGCGAAGCACCAAGATGAAGAATTAATGCGACTAGTTGTCCTTCTCGAGGCCACTTCCGCCGTTTAGCGCTTCTGCAGAATTCCAAGCAGTACATTCTTCGTGGCCACTGATGACTTCATCCACAATGTCAATGATGGCAGTGGAGACCTCGACCAGCGGTGGCAACGATCTCTGCGAGCCTTACTAGATGCTGCACGTGGACATTGAAGGGGTTGAATGGATCGTGTTGGTTGCCTTGGCCGTCCGTGCATGGACGGCGATGGACATTGAAGATGGCGTCAACGTCGCAGCAGCGGCTGGCAGTCTTCGAGAGCCAATCGATGAGTCGAGTTGCGCCTGGTTGTGCAGCTTGTAGCGACCAGTGAGCAGCCGAGGTGCCATGGCGGACGGATGCGTCGCCGAACCGCTCGTTGCGAGTCGCTAAATGAAGGATGAGTTTGCGTTATAGGATGAGAACCATGTCATGTAGTGGAACTTCAGATTGAGAGTCTAAGCTTCGTAGCCTGAACCTTTTTTCCTGTTCGGTCAACTCGCCTAATCCCTCCCATCCTCGCATGTGCGCAGGACAGCTCGTCTTTCGTTCTTTACTACCACGGTGCCATGTTGGTCTTTCCGGCGTCGACATAGACCTGTAGCGACGATGTACTGCAGAGCTTGGTCGAGCGGGAAAGCTTGAGAGGTGATCGTGGGTGATGGACTCCAGCTAGATGAATTGCGACAGGACATGGTAACAATGGATCTGCGAAGCGCCCACGTAGGAAAAGAACTGATTATTTCAATTGCATGACATGTTCGAGCACTATCAGATAGGCTTAGTGGGAAATCCTAGAATACTTCGGCATCTACTGACTTACAAGAGGAAGGGTTCTATGGATGCGTCCACATTCTCCACAAGACAGACCGAGAGTACTGAAGAGCAACATCGAGCTAGTAGGCCTGCTCTGTCGTATCGGCGCATGATGTCTGTCCGATCACATTTAGGTCGCGAAGAAAGTCCGTCATGGCCATAAGGTCGGATGTCAGGACAGTGAGAAAAAGAACGGTCTGCAGGGGCATCCATTTCAGTGGCTAATGTGGAAAACAGCTCCAAACCCTCCAAACCTGCTACATGAGGCGCCTATCGTTCACCATCTGAACCAAGAATTCATCCGGGACCTCGCTCAGTGCAACCAGCACGACCGCCTCACATTGTGGGTCGTCGTGGCGTTCCAGATCTTAATCGACATCTTCGATGTCTATGGCGGCAGCAACATGAAGTCCCTCTTTGACGGCCTTCAATCGAGCGTCTAAACTTATCGCATGATTGTGGACAAGATACTTAAGCACCACAAAAGCACGAGCTTTTAGGACGTACATGACAGCCTGAAGTGCATGTACGAGATCCTTGAGAATCCGATGCGACTGGCGCACGATAAGTCCAGCGGCCGCATTTTCAAGCACCTGCACCCTGATCTTACTCACTAGCATGAGTCTGGCCACGGCCATGAGAGCTGCTGCGAGCGTAGTGGTGGCGAGACAGATTCTAACACTCATAATTATGGCCATCGGGCTGTGATTTGTGTTCAGCTCTACCGTCCGCGATTGCTGAGCTTGCTAGTGCTGGTTTTGAGAAAGATCCGAAGGGTTGCTGTTGGTGAGGCTGAAGGTCTTTCGTGGGCTGTTCAGCGAGGCTTCGCAAAGGTGCACTAGGGGAGCAAGCATGGCCGCGGACTTACGATATCTGACAGGATGCGTGGTATTCCAGGAGGGAGAGCTGTCTGTCGGGACGACACCGCGGTATGTCAAGCTGTTCCCGGAAGACCGGCTCTACGAAGCAGCTGCGAAGCAGGTGGCGTATACAGATGTGCGAGAAGTCGCTTGACATTTGGCGGCGTCTCCTAGCCCAGGCATGCGAGGACGGAAGTGGCAAGGCCACTCAACAGCTGTTTGGCATCTTGTGGATCCACAAAGACTCGTGCGCCGCAGCGGCGCAAGGTGTCGAGCCGGAATGAAACAAATTGGAGGGGGCTGGCTGGTGCTTCATTGCCGGAGGCTGTCGTTGAGGTAGTCTACATAGAGGTCTCTGATGCGGCTCTTGCTCAGGGTATGCTGTCTATTGAGTGCAATGAACTGTCTTCGTAGCCTTTGTAGCTGCGGCAATGACGGCGCCACCATCGGCAGTGTCACCGCCTGTGCAGCTTCCGGAATCGTGACTTCGCCACCGCATTCACCTGGATGATCCTGCAGCCATGTTGTGATTGCACTCACGACATCGCTGGTCGCTTTGTCGAGCTCGTAGAGATAGTCCGACTCGGATGCTGGTTTTAAGACCGTTGCAGCGTTTGGCCGCACAACCTTCGCCTTTCCATCCGAACCGACCATGGCTTCCCATATTGCTTCGCAAGGGGGCTCG
Organism: Ferrimicrobium sp.; assembly: GCA_027409005.1. Taxonomy (GTDB): domain Bacteria; phylum Actinomycetota; class Acidimicrobiia; order Acidimicrobiales; family Acidimicrobiaceae; genus Ferrimicrobium. The sequence goes on from DAHZQE010000399.1 coordinate 2,974, forward strand.
ACATCGTCGTAAGGGACAGTAAACAACGGGCTGTCCCACCTTGTCATCCCGTTGGGCTCCTCATACCGGAAAACCAGATTTTCGAACAGCTCTGGCGGATAACCTCCAGTATCCGCCTTCAGGGCCTCATCATTAATCAGCTTGCACTTCTCCGCAGGCGTACCGACGTGAACAACACAGCTGGGCGTCTGGACGGCTTTCGCCTCACAATACAGCTGGTACCGGAAGCCTTTGATGTAGTTCATCCCATCCGCCACAACAATGGCATCACCGTTCAGCTGCCGCTTGACGGCCGATGAGAAGGTGGCCCGGGCATCCTTCTCCGGCCTGGCAGCAGCATACACGTGCCTCGAGAGTCCAAGACCCTGGTCGTGGATATGATGTAGCTTGATCCGCTTCACTTTCGGGTCAACCGAATCGGAAATTTTGCGGGCGAAGAAGTCCAAGAGTTGTTGACTGCGGTAAGTCTTGCCGCTTGACGGATAGCCTGAGATTAAGATGAGCTATGTAACGTCATGTCAGTCAGATCTAATGCCTTGCAATGCGACTAAAAGTCTTCTGTGACGTACAGGCATATCGTCAAGACTGTGTGCGTGAGCGAGAGTAGTAAGTGGACGGCCGTCGTGCTTTCCCGACTGGGACTGCCGACGGCGGTATTCAGGCTTGGCCGACGGCGGAATTCAGGTTTGGCCGCCGCGGCAGAAGCGCGGGAGAAGGTCCGCAGAAAATCGTCATTCCCGTCTGCTCTCCACTGCTACCCCACGCTCCACTGCGCTGCCAGTCCTTCTTCGTGGGTCCTCGTTGCAACCGCGCACCAGCCGGATGATCGTGCGGCTTAGATTTCTTTCGCGTCAGCGTCTTGACTTGCTCAAGACAGACGAAGCGCAAGTGTCACCACAGCTCCGCGGCACGGAATTTCCTGCACTCCAGAACCTTGTTTCACACACGCTTTTCCCGGGGTTGCGGAGAATCTTAACCCGACTCCATCCGTTACACCGAAGGTGGAGGAGGCGAGCATCTTGTGCTTGAGATTACGGTACCTATCTCACTCGAACACATCCCACAAGATCGGAGTGACGGCGCTACAGTCACCATGGTACAACTTACTCAGCCTGCAAGCCCAGCTCCATGCGAGGCCTGAAATCAGCACCTTATCCATCCGCCGCCTGCCCCTATCGGCTATATCGAACAAACGCATCACCCACATCTGCCGACCCGCGCCTGTGTGGAGGAGAGACAATCGCTGTTCGGGACGAATCCCTCCGCACTATCATCAGCTCCCACGCATTGGTGCAAGGCGCAAGTTTGGACGTAAGAATCGAGCGATTGAGGAGATCGACTCTCTTATCCTCTCGACTGGGCGCTACCTCCTCCCTGCCGAGGCTGCTATTTGCACTGGATTACTCGCCACTCTGCCGGCGCACGAAGTACTTCTGTACTTTGCTATCATTGCCCTGCCTTGCCTTACAGCGCTACGTGTCATACAGGAGAAGATCTTTTGCAAATCTTTAACAATCTAAAGGACGTCGAAATCTTGATTGCGAAGGACTGCAGCTATTCTTTCGCGACACTTTCGTCTTCGCTTATAACGTCACACGCAGACGAGACGAGATCCACCGAGAAGACTCCGACTCTCACGAGACTCGTCGGCCAAATACCTCGGTACATCACGAACCTTACCGTCGCCTGGCGTCCAGCCTGACGACCGAGCTATCACCCTTGTTACCCTTGGACAACACAAGAGATCAATAAAGCGATAGACATGGTAGAGACACGGTCCCAACGACAAGCCTACCTGCAACGCCCGCCTTATCCATCGGTCACCACCGCCCCGAACAACCCAC
>DAHZQE010000402.1:0-5033 GCA_027409005.1 Ferrimicrobium sp.
ACCACTCGCCCCAACCTCTGGCCGTGCTCCTAGCCCCGTAGTAGTAGTTCCGTAGTAGTGCTGCAGTAGTTGCTCCACCGCTCAACGGTGACTTAGCCATCCCAAATGTCTTGTGACTCCGGCCTATCGCTCTTGGCAAACTCCTGGCCCGTCTCTCTACCAACGGAGCGGCCGACTCACCGCTAACCCACTGCCTGACTCAATGCCTACGGAGCGCCCGTCCCACTTCCTAGTCGTGCAGACAGGGTCTCGCAGTCTCGCTCTTGCTCCAACCAAACTCCAACCACACCGCTACCCAAACTCTCCGACACCAATCCCATCAGTACCGCCAGTACTAATGGCAGTACTAATGGCACTCCTATGTCCTAGCCGTACCGCCACCGCCGCCACCACCATCATTGCCGACCCCTCCCAATGTCTGGCAGTACTACTAATTCTCTAGCAATAAAACTTTCTAGCTGTACCGCTATCCGCCATTCCGCCGTCCGCCATCGCTCCCTATCCACCCCGCCATAACTCCCTCGCAATAGTCCTGGTAGCGCGCGTGCGCCGTGGTGCCCATTCATACAGTTGGAACTTTGTCACTCCTATTTGTACGATCACGAATACACGCCCCAGCGCCGTCTAAACTTGTGGTTATAAGTGGTTCGAAACACTGGCTGGTCTCAATGGATGTCCCACCTATAGGTCATAATGAAACCATAGGAAATTAGCAAGGAGCAATCATGGCGGTATCTCAACTCCCCCCCGGCGTAGCCCTCTCGGGGAATGGGCGCGGCTACATCTTTCACGACACCCTCTACCCGCGCGTTACTTCGATCAAGAGCTTTGCGTCCGGAGAGATCACTGTATTCCTCCCCACGAGCGACGACGACAACGGCAAGGTCCCTGTAAGTTGGGAAGCCTCCATGGCCGCCCAACGAGCAGTCGACGACCCAACTATCCTGAGCCTCCCACGGACTGAAGCCGTCGCCACCATCGCATCCGCCGCCGGCGAGTACAAACGCTTCCGTGGCTCTGTTGGAAGTGAGGTTCATGACGCTATCTACTCCATCCTGACCCGCCAGCCCATCGACCCAATCCAGTTTCCCGAGAGCCTTAGCTACCTCAAAGCCTTTAAAGGTTTCATGCAAGAGTGGCGGCCCCGCTTCCACTTCCTTGAGACCTTTGTCCTCTCCGACGAATACAACTACGGCGGCAACCTCGACGCCGTCGCCGAGTTCCCTTCGCTCCCCGGCAAGCTATTCATTCTCGACTGGAAGACATCAAAGTCAATGTCCGACGACTTCGGCATCCAGTTCGCCGCCTACCGGTACGCACAGAAAATGGTTCTCCCCGACGGCAGTGTAATCCCAATGCCTCGCATCGATGGGGCAATGGGTATCCACCTCCAGCCAACCGGCAAAGCCACTCCCTACTTCTATGACACATCGAGAGAAATTTTCCAAGGCTTTGTCGCCTGTCGTCACCTGTGGAGGCTCAAGAATGAAATGAAACAGCATAAGTGCGTTGTCCGCAACCCCGCAACCCTCTCGCAAAAAGAAGCGACCATCCCACTGCGGGAACCATCTCGACTCGCCCTCTAGTCCATCAGTCCATCAGTCCACAAACTTCTATTCGTACACCTAGTTCCTAAAGACCAACTACCAACAAAGACCAACTACCAACAAGGAGATCCGGCCATGACAATCAGAACCCTCGAAATCTACCCGTACATCTCATATCAACTCCGCTTCGGCGAACTAGTACAATCCTCTAACAACAAAGCCCGCCCCCAGGCACTCGACCACTGGAGGGTCACCTCTCACAACAAGAGCATCCTCGAAATCATTCAGCAACGATATGGCGGCCGCATCCTCGACTACATCCCCCAGGGAAGTCGTAACCGTGCCTTCGCACTAGACACTGAAGTCAACTCCATCCCATTCATCATCCATCGCCATTCCTCGTTCTATGAACTCTGGACCGCCTCAGGGTGCGATCGCAAGTGCGACGGCATCGCCGACCAGAGAACCGGCGAACTCTGCAGATGCAAAGACGTCAACGGCAACATCCAACGCGGTGCGCAGTTCTGCTCGCCGAACACCCGCCTCATCGGCGAAATCCCCGACCTCGACATTGTTGGCATGGGCAAGTTCACAACGAACTCCGAAATCGCCGCATCCCAATTCCCTGGCGTACTAATGGACCTCGCCCACATAGCTGGCAACGATGCCCCTAAGCCCGTGACCCTCACACTTGCTGTAGGAACCCGCGGGGGAGCCAGCGGCCCTCGCAACTACACCTATCCCGTCATGTACCCCTTGGGTGGAACCAAGACTGAAATCAGAGAACTCGCCACCAAGTTCTCTCGTGAGATGGCGCCAGCCCTCTCCGATCTATCGGTCGGTGAAGGCGCTGACTATACCGACGGCTCGGCGTACTTTGATGAAGCGATCCTCGTGTCGCCGATGGCCGCCCCTATCGCTCCACCGGTGCCCCGCAATAATGCGCCGACACTGCCTCCGGTTGAAACCGTCATCGCTGCGATCGACCCTACGCCTGACGTAACCATCGCAGAACTCCAGGGCCATGCCACTACTGTTGCTCCCGCTCCTCAGACGGCGCCCGCCCAACCAGTTGTCGCCCAACCAGTTGTCGCCCAGCTTCCTCTGATCGACGACACCGCTACTGTTGACGACGCCCTCGCCGACTTTCTCTCTGACATGGACGACCTAGTCGACTATGTAGACCCGACGGTCATCGCCCCCGTCTCGTCTGCCCCCGCGTCCGCTCCTCAAGCTTCGCAGGTGTCCGCCATCCACCAAGAGCCGATAAGCGACCCCACGCCTACCGCACACGCTATTGATACTGCACCAACGAGTGCCGAGACAGCGACACCCGCCGCTCCCAACAACATCGTGAACATCGACCAGCCAACCCCCGCCCGCTCGACACGCAAGTCCAGCTCTAGGGCAAAGGCATCTGCCGACGCTCCGGTTATCGTAGACCCGACCGACCCGAACCACCAACCCTTTGAGGGTCCGGCCCTCGCCAACGTCGAGGCGGTCCTCGATCGCTTCACCAGTAATGCGGGAGTCGGAAAGGAGGCCGCATTGGCTTACGCTATGGATCGCTTCAAGGTCGGTGACATCAAAGACTTTACGCCCTTCATCCTCAGCGAAACGATCATGGCCCTAAAGAATAAAGAAGTGAGCTAGCGTCCCCCAACAACAAAAGAGGTACGGTGACCCAAACCCCTTCGAGCCACCGTACCTCTCGTTGTTCGCTATATGACCAACGAACTCCATTGACCTACGTCAACGATACTCTATCATCTCATCTAACCAAACACAATACAAAATTGTTCCCAAGGAGTGAGCTTCTCTAGGTCACCTCTGCCCGTACTGCTAGAACAACTAGCCCTAGGCCTAGCCCTAGACCCATCCTTCGCCGGATAGTTCACCGCAAGCCTGTGGGGTTTAGCAGTACGGCCCTAGCGGTACAGGCGGGAGCAGTGCAAGCCGGAGCAGTAGCTACCAATACAGCTAGCGTTTCGAAAAACTCCCCGCCGTCACTAGACCGTGGCTATAAGTCACTCGTAAGATCAGTACTAGAGCACCAAAATGCGAAGGCAGGACATCATGAGCACTACAGGACACCCAGCCACCCAGCAAATCCAAAACATCGAGGATCACCCCACTCAAGAGGACGCATCCGTGGGGCAACACAGCGCAGAGCAACAGAAGGCATGGAGTGTCAACACCACCGTCCAAGACCTCAAGCGGCTCAAGTCGCATCCGGACCCCTTTGTCCGGCAAGGCGTCGCCTGTAACGTCAACACGACGTCGGATCTGACCGCATCCCTCGCCTACGATCCAGAGCCGTCAGTCCGAGAAGCCGTCGCGTGGAACCGTGTCACCTCTCCTATAACACTCGCAGTCCTCGCTAAAGATCAGGACATCAACATCCGGCGAGCCACCGCCTCCCATCCCAACGTCCGCCCGTCAACCCTTGCCATCCTCGCCAACGACGAAGTGCTCTCTGTTCGCAAGGCAGCGAAAAAGAACGCCATGGCAGCGAACCGTCTGACTAAGTACGACACCATCGACACTTGGGCTGGGTTAGACCTCGATGACCTCGATCCATTGCTAGCTATACAGCCAGACCTGTTACACATAGTCACTTTCCTCTCTCTCGGTATGGACAAGGATCGCCAAGCCCGCCTCGTCACTCACGACATAGCGAAGGACTTATCCATCCCGAGGCCCACAGTGATATCGCTTCTGGAACGCCTCGCTCTGATGCAACTCGGACACGCCCGGATACTCAAGTTCCACAAGAACGTCCACCCTTCCGGACTGTCCACCTACGCCTACTCCGTCGGCACCACCGTACCTTTTAGCCGTACCGCTAAGCCCAAGGACACCAGTCCGCAACTAAAGCTCTACGTCGAACAGACTCGAGCGCTACTCGCCCGGATCTCTCCCGAACACTGGCAGTTGATACTCGCCCTCGCCTCGACAATGGATTCTGCCCGTACAGTTAACGCCGACCTCCGGATCATCGCTCGACGCACCAACACCGATGTCTCTACCGTGAGCGTCCGGGCAGGGGGGCTAATAGAAGCCAAGCTCCTTTCCGAGTCGCCCCCCAGTGACGTGAATTGCAGGACGTATCACCTAGACGACTCTCTTCCTATAGAAATCATGCCACAACCGCCCCGCCTAAAGAGCATTAGCATCTCTACGCCACGATTCGGCGTTGCTAGTGCCAGAGAAGTATCGTTCTAAATCGCACCGCTGTAGTAGTGTCGACTGGCTCAGCATCTGCCGCTAAAGCAAGTACCAACCATCTAGCCCAGTAGAAACCCACACAACCGTGTGCGACAATAGATCCATGACCAACACAGCGATTGATCCACTTACAATTATCGATCTAACAAACTCAAAAGCCTCGGGCAAGCTTGTCGAGCTCGCCAGCCACCCGCAGCTAGGGCTAAGGCCCGAGTGGATGAGGGAGCTCGCAAGAGACACAGGGCGTCACGTCCGTTA
>DAHZQE010000407.1:0-4767 GCA_027409005.1 Ferrimicrobium sp.
GGCTCTCGATAGAGGAGGGCTGGAGCATGGGCCGACTTGGCCATCTCCTCAATCTTTTTCCACGACTCCATCAGGCTATCGACGTCACGCTTGAGCTCCTCCTTCGTGGAACCCTCTGCCGCAGTACGTAGAATCACACCAAAACCCTCTGGCGCTACGTCGTCGAGGATACGTCGAAGGCGGCGACGCTCATCATCGGGCAGACGCTTGGAGATACCAAAGCTTCCACCGCCCGGAAGCAAAACGGCGAAGCGTCCCGGCAACGACACCTCCTGGGTAAGCCTTGCACCCTTTTGAGCAATCGGATTCTTCACCACCTGGCAGATGACCACTTGCTTAGGCCGTAGCAACTGCTCGATCCGGACGTTACGATCGAACGACTCTAAGTCCTCTCGATCATAGCGAACATCACCCCGATAGAGAACGGCATTCTTGTTGGTGCCAATATCCACAAAGGCAGCCTCCATCCCCGGGAGCACATTCGCCACTCTCCCAAGATAGATATTGCCGCTGATATTCGATTGTGAATCCGACGCCCTAGAGACAAAATGCTGAATAAGTGTTCTGCCCTCAAGAATGGCGACTTGAGTGACATCGCCCGCGACATGAACCACCATCTGATAACGACCAACAGGTCTGCCATGGCGCTCACGTGGTGCACGTTGAGCAAAACGCCTTTTAATCTTTGCGCCAGCATCGAGAGACTCGGCCACCTGACCCTGAACCTCCATCTCAACCGGGGCCTGAGGCTTTGCTGGGCGCCTCCGTGATTGGCTACGGCGCGTATTAGCTACTGTTGCATCTCCACTCTTTGGCGCTTGGCGAGACCGTGAATTCGATCGCCGACTCGACGTTCGTGGGTTTTGGGCTGACTTACTTTCGTTCGCAACCCCATCGGTACCGGACCCCACCGGGTTCGTATCTTCCATTCAAAAACCTTTCAAAATCACTCATGCGGGCACCACGGCGCAATTCATAGTGTGGAAGATGCCGATAGTACCAATGCAGACGAGCACTGATCGCATGACTCAAAACAGACTGAGCGTGGTCCCTAGTGCCTACGGATTCGACCCCGTTGGCTACCGACGGCTGTTTAACGACCGTCAACTCGATTGGAACGCACTGCAACATCTCACTCGCCAGTGTAGTAGGCCAAAGGCGAGGGATCGCTCGGGAGCCTCCACCTAGACGAGCGCCGGCAGCGTCATCGCTAACCACCCGAGGTGATGGTTGTCTTCGTGGGTGAGGTAGTCGCGGATCCGGAGACACTCGTCTTCTTGGTCGTCTTCGTATTAGAAGACGTCCCCTGCTTGTTACCCGACTTAGCCGGCGCATTAAGAGCAACCGTAGATCCGGCTGCCAGATGCTTCAAACCATAGGTGGGGGCGCCAACAGGATGAGTCTTTAGGTATTGAAATATCTGTCTCACGACAGGCGCTGAACCGGTATCGCCGAATCCACCCTCTTTAATTACCACCACCACCACGTACTTCGGATTCGGCTCTGGGCCAAACGCGACAAACCAAGCATTAGGGACTTGGCCCTGCACCGACGCAGTACCAGTCTTACCCGCAAGTGTGTAGCTACTCTCTGGCCATCCCGCGAATATCCCGTGGGCAGTGCCTAACGGATTCGAGATAACACCCTCGAAACCGGCGAGAATAGCAGCTCGCACCGAAGGGCTCAAAGGAACATGTCCTGCAACCTTGGGAGCAAAGCGCTTGACGAGCTTACCGCTACCGTTCACTACCCCTTCGGCGATTCTTGGCACATACCGTGTTCCGCCGTTCGCAAAGGTTGCGTAGGCATTAGCCATCTGCAGCGGACTGATCTCAGTAAGCCCCTGGCCGAAAGACATCTCAAGCTGATCAGCCACGTACCAGGTATTGTACGGATACGCCTTCGGGTTTAGTGCATGCAGCTTCTTGCGCAGTGCAGGGGAGTCAACCATTCCAGCCGCCTCGCCCGGTAGCGCTATCCCGGTTGGGGATCCCCAACCATACTTTGCCGCCATATTCTGGATCGGGGTAGCACCAAACTTAGACTGCTGGGTGTAAAAACGATACCCCAAGGTATAGAAGAAGACGTCGTCGGAGGCGCTAATCGCCGTGCTAATATCGATGGGTCCGAGCGTCTCACCACCAGAGTTGTGCAAGCTACAGAACGAACCCGAGCAGTTAGGAATGACGAACTTTCCGGTGTCGTTGATGATGGTCGTCGGAGTAAGCAGCCCATCCTGAAGCGCAGCAGAGGAGGTAGCGAGCTTGAAGGTCGATCCAGGAGTATAGACACCCGAAATGGCCCGGTTCAAGAGTGGATTGTGTGCAGCAGGCGCGGTGAGTTTCGCGTAGTTGGCGTACGAGATACCGCCCACCCATTGGCTCGGCCTATAAGTTGGGTACGAGGCCATGGCCAACACCGATCCGCTATTCACATTCTCGACCACCGCAGCACCAGTGACGTCATTCGAATACTTGCCGAAATAGCTGTTATAGCTACCTTGCAGTTGGTTAACTCGCTGCGCCAACACCTTATCGACATACTGCTGAAGCGGCAAGGAGATCGTCAATTGAAGATCTCCACCTGGCTTCGCACTTGACCTCGAGGCAACTCCGACCTCTTGACCGAATGAATTCACAACCAATTTTTCCGAACCAGGAGTTCCATGCAGATAGTTTTGATAGCTAGCCTCTACACCGGCTAGCCCGATCTGATCACCAGGAGCGTAGCCCTTCGAGGCAAGCTTGGCCAGCTGCTGAGGGCTAATCGCACCGACATAACCAAGCACGTGTGCGGCCGTCGAGCCGTAGGGATAGGTTCTCTGCGTCTCGAACGTGGTGGTGACGCCTGGAAACTCACTCGAGTGCTCGGCTACATAGAGCGCGGTAACCTGGGAAATATTGGATCCGATCGGTGTTGGGACATAGGTCGAATACACCGAATTGCGAAGGTCGGCTTTTACTTGAGATACTGGAATACCTAACAGGCGAGCCACGCGACCCTCGACTTTCGGGTGCAACGTCGCCTCATACTGCGACAACCCCAGGACGTCAACTACCTTATTGCCTGCGAGCACGTTCTCTTCGCGTGACAATATGAGACCCCGAGGAGCGGGAACCGCTACAGTGCGCGTCGAATTCTGAACCGCCGCCTGTTGAAAGCTCGGGGCCTCCAACACCTGCAGGGCATACAGGCGAGCCACGAGTCCACCCAACAACGCCAGCCCAGTCAGCCCAAGTAATCGAGCCCGAAAGCTCAATGAGACCTTCTTCGATTGCATTGGCATCTCTACCTCCGTTCGAGCATCGGAGTTCGCTCCTGCGGCCCAAAGACCAATCGACACAGTCCGAGCGCTAACGGCGCAAGCACGAGATTGATACCACCTACGATGATCACCTCGTCAAGCGTCCGTGATTGCAGCGGGTTGCCGATTCCAAGCAAATATAGGACCAGCGAACTCAATACCTCACCAAGAACGCTAGCTGCACCAACTATGAGAATTTTGAGAGCGAGAGGAGTCGTTGCTCCAACTCGCTCGACCTCGCCAGCGACGTATCCGACAACACACAACACCAGTGCAGATATCCCAAATGGAGTCGTTAAAAACGAATCGACGACTAAACCAGCAAAAAAACCGGTCAATGCTCCCACCTCGCGCCCGCGATAGACACCGACCGCCGCGACCATCAACATCACAAAATCAGGATGCACGCCAAGCAGAGAAAAGTCGCCAGCACCCGACCGCTGTACGACGACTGCGGTAAAGACCAAGAGCGGCAGACCAAACGCCCTCACCCATCTCATGAAGCCGACCCCGGAGTCCACTTAAGTACCGATACATACTGCAAGGCGGCATAGTTGACCAACGGCACCGCCCGAATACTCTCCTGCAGATCACCCGAAGGGTTCGAGACTTGGGTGACTCGTGCCACAGGTAGCCCAGGTGGGAAGAGCTCTCCCTGAAGACCGGAGGTGACCAAAACAGCGCCTCGCCTAATATGGGTTCCCGGAACCACAAGGTTGACAGCCAACGATCGTCCAGTACCTTGCCCTACTGCTGCACCTACCTGACCTGAGTTTGGAATTCGCACACCCACGGTTGAAGAAGGATCAGTCAACATCAAGACTGTAGAGGTCGTCGACGTCACCTGCACGACTCGCCCAACAAGGCCGGCATCACCTACGACGGGGTTGCCAACCGCCACGCCATTAGCCGAACCCTTATCAATGACGAAAGTGAGCTGAAGATTTGTCGGCGTCATCTGTATAACCTCAGCAGGCACAGACGCCAGTGTTGTTGCGAAAGGAAGCTTTGTGAGACGGCTGAGCTGAGTCAACGCGTTCAATGCGCCTACATTTTCAAGGTGAGACCGCTGGATAGCACCTAACTTCGACCTCAATTGTGCGATCTCGCGCTGATCCGCCGGGTACTGGACCACGCCATGGTAGGCATTGGCCAGCGGTCGAAACACGGTATCGAGCGCCGACCTGGTCGGGTTCACCACATCTGCCACTACCGCCTTGAACGAGCCGACATGGAGCCGTGTCGCATTGAAGTTAATGGTGATCAGCGACACCGAGAGCAGAATCAGAACAGCAAGTGTTACCCTGGGTCGCTCGAGTAGTCGTGACAAGTCGTTAGCAGACCTAGCGTGACGAGGTAATCAAAACTTGTTTCAATGCCTCGAACTCCTCCAAGCACTGACCAGAACCTAGGGCCACGCACTGCAGCGGATTCTTGGCTACAACGATCGGCATTCCAGTCTC
>DAHZQE010000416.1:0-2813 GCA_027409005.1 Ferrimicrobium sp.
ATCGCTTGAGTTCCAAACGGATGACTGGTTCCAAGTTGCGGATGCCTCCGACTTCATTTTCGTACGATGAGTGTCGGATAACCTCCGCGAAGTAGTTGATGATGCGAGATTGGGAGGCAAATCTGATCGATTGGATGGCCGACAAGAACATCCGAATAGCCTCCATTCGATTGATTGCACATTGTAGGTTTGCGGACTTGGAGCGTGGCTCAAGGCTAGAGCTGACGACTATGGGCGATGCCTATTTGCAGCAGGCGATGGAGGTCCTCTTGGGGTAGCCTCTGCTTGAGCCGTCCCCGATTTAGTCGCCGGTCGTTTGTTGAGAACGGACGCTATCGGCTGCTGGTTTGGTTCGAAGTTGGACGGATCGCTCGCCGCTGGCAGGAGGCGATCGTGTTGGTGGAGTGCATGTGCTGGTGTGCCTGGCTTCTCCGATACAGATCGTTGGCCAACTAGACTCCTCGATCAGATGAAGAGTTTTTACGTCAAAACATTTGGCTGCCAGATGAATGAGAACGACTCCGAGCGGATCGTGACAATTCTGAGGCGCCAAGGTATGACTCCAGCTGCCTCTGAAGAGATTGCCGATGTGGTCGTGTTCAATACCTGTACCATACGAGAGAACGCTGACAACCGTTTTTTCGGGCAGGTAAACAAGTTGCGTGAACGTCGAGCCGTCGATCCGGGGATGCGTATTGTGGTTGCTGGCTGTCTCGCACAGGGTGAGCAAGCAGCTATCTTCGAACGGGCGCCTCATGTTGACGTAGTGGTGGGAACCCACGCGCTTGGATCGATTGCACAACTCCTTGAGCGCAGTGACGGGGAGCGCCATGTGATCGACGTTACCGAGGCTAGCGATGGGTTGGATCCGTTGGCTGATCTCGTAGCTGAACCGACCGACGGCCATAAGGCTTGGGTAACCATCCAGACCGGATGCGACAACAACTGTGCGTTTTGCATCGTCCCCCAGGTGCGTGGTGGGGAGGTGAGCCGACCATTTCAGGCTGTGGTTGATGAGGTACGAAGCTTGGCTTCTCAAGGCGTCACCGAAGTTACCTTGCTTGGCCAAAATGTGAACTCATACGGTCGAGATCTTACGCGACGCATGCGTCGCGAGGAGATCGAGTCTGGAGACCGTGGATTCCTGGCCGGTCAGGTCTATGTCAGTGACTCGATTCCAAGAATTCGGCCTCTTTTTGCCGACCTGTTGAGGGCTGTAGGTGCAGTCGACGGCATACGTCGTGTTCGCTTTACCTCCCCTCACCCAAAGGATATGCGCGAAGAGACTTTCCAAGCTATGGCTGAATCTCCTATGGTTTGTGAGAGCCTTCATTTTCCGCTGCAATCTGGTAGTGACCGGATCTTGGCGGCTATGCACCGTGGGTATCGCGGTGAGCGGTTCTTCGAGAAGCTGCAGTTGGCTAGGGAGATTATCCCGGATCTCGCTGTCACGACCGATATCATTGTCGGGTTTCCCGGGGAGACCGAGGATGACTTCGAGGCGACGTTAGAGTTGGTCGCTCGTTGTGAGTTTGACTCTGCCTTTACCTTTATCTACTCTCCACGTCCAGGTACTGAAGCAGGGGAGTGGCGTGATCGTTTTATCGCGCCAGAGGTTATTGCAGAGCGATTTGAACGACTCAAGCTTGTAACCGAACGCAGTGCGGCGGCCAAGCATCACGCACGAGTAGGCAGGATCGAAGAGGTCTTAGTAGATGGCCCATCTAAGCGAGATGCGACCGTCGCCTCTGGTCGCACGCGGCAGAACAAATTGGTTCACGTTGCCGGCCTCGATGGCGATCGTTATCGAGGTGAGTACGTCAACGCTCGCATCTTCGATGCTGGAGCTCACTTTCTCCATGGTGAGCTGCTAGCACGCGATTGACGGCTTGGTTCGGCGCCTAGCGAGCTTGTCATGGTGGCGATGTGGCGGGCGAGTTTTGGATCGGTTGCTGGGATCTGAACTGCCAGCTCGCTATGGAGGGTGTCGATTTGTGGAACCATCCTATAGCAGGCGTCCGTATATTGGCGTCTCACATGAGGCGTGTGGATCGGCCCTGAGCAGCTGGTTAAGTGGCGATTCCATCGCCCTGCGATAGCTGCGGGGTGACCCTTTTGAGCTGATACCGGAGATCGGTGTGTCACCAAGGCGACATGAGAGCGTCGAGTTCTCCACGGTCGCCCACCGATGGTGGTTGGCGATCCGAAGAAGGGACTCGAGCTTTAGCTCCGAGCACGCTCTTACCTCTCCACTACGAGAAAGCAGAGCCACAACGCAACGGAGGTCCTAACCCAGCTCTTTTGGGGACACTGTTAGATGGCGACGACTGCCGGCCCGTGAACGACTACGAGAGAGATGCCTGATAGTAGCACGCCTTGACCCGGATAAGCAACGCCTCAGCATGGGCCCCGATATCAAAGGGTGTGGGGTTGATGCCTACTCCTCAAGGGCCATGGAACAAGTGACTGGAACGTCTGCAAAGTAGACGGGTCCTGTCCCGCGCAGCAAGGTTGGCGACCAGACCCGCTCCTCCTCGGGGGAGGCAGCGTCGGGGCGTGGTGAGCATACCGGAGCCTAACCACGTCACTAGCCTCTGGCCTCTTCGTCGTGCTCATCGCCATCATGGCACCATCACCGGCTGCTGAGTGGTTGAGGGGCCTGAACGGTTACTCCGGTAAATCTATTCGGCAATCCATCTCGTTGTTCGCACGCCCACAGTGGCCTACGAACAACTCGACCTGTGCTTCTGGCATGATTTTCAGGTTTGCGTACCCAGTTCATATAAAGATTTAAGGATTATGAGCCGGTGTCA
>DAHZQE010000424.1:0-9574 GCA_027409005.1 Ferrimicrobium sp.
GTCCGCTTTCGCTTTCGTGGGGGCGTTGTTTGTGGTCTGCCAGGCCTTGCCGTTCTCGCTGCTCTCGTTGTTTCAGGGAGAGTGGCCGTATACGTGATGGTTTCGAAGCAACTTGACAGCAAGCACTTGTTGCCTTGGACCTGCGGTAGGTGCTGACCAGATGCCATCTTGCACAACTTTGTTTCTGTATTGTTGCAAGGAGAGCCACTCCCGACGAGATAGAAGTAGACGGTAGGATTCTCTACCCATGTTAGTGAGGAGTGAGTTTAGCAAACAAGCCTTAAGAGGGAGATTGAGGAAATACAGGCGACCCCGTGAGAGTTAGGCTGAAGCAAAGACACGAACGAGCAGCGGGCACGCAGCTTCGAGCAAAGTATGATAGGAGGGAAGCTACTCGGCGTTTGTGCTTAGCGTTCAGTAGGCCACAGACCTGTTCTATACGCGTCCTCCAGACGTCAGTGTCCGAACAAGGATACCTACGTGCAGCAGCGTAACAGCAGGGTGGCTTTTGTCGCACCCACTGCCATGCTATGGAGTAGGCAACAACGTATGTTCCGAGCCCCATGATCCTGGTGTGATGGCGGGAAGCGCGTGTAGCAAGCCGGAACGAGACCACGGCATGCTGGCCCGATTTGCAGCTGTCATCGCTCCATTTCGAAGATGGCATGGATGCGCAACAGGTAGAGAATCACACAGGACGCTAGGCACTTCGGAATGCAAGGTCGCTGAGGTGATGGTCAAGATGATCCCCATGACTCGTGCATCTCCGAGCGGCCCGCACTTTCGCACACTCCAACTTCACCTGCAAGCTTCTTCCTCTTCAACATCCGGTTCTCCAACCGCATCTTTGCTCTTCACACTCTTGCCTAAACGGTGGGCGCACTCAACTCCTGACAACAGGTACGTACGCCATCGCATGCCTTACCCTGCCTCTATGATGCTATAATTTGCGTTTGAGCGCTGGTTACCGGAGATTCACGCCTGTTTCTCAGACGGACCACTGTCGATGAAATTTTATTTCTTACATATTCTGACCTACGACCTCCTTCATCGTCCATGCTAGTAGCGCTATCTGGCTCTCACTGACAAGTCGCAAGCTCATAGACCTTCGCCACCGCTTCGGCACCGATACTGCACGATGACACCTGGGCAACAAGCACGGTAAGCTAGTGTAATTTCCTACCCGAAGGCGGCACAATGATGCAAAATCTACGCACTAGATAGTAATTGATCACCCATGATAATCTTATACCATACCAAGATCTCTGACACCAGCCTCTTCTACACCACTCTTTAGCCAACCATTTTTTCGGTCAATGCTAATCAGATGTGCAGGCAAGCTTTGCATCACTCCTTGCGCCCAGCAGGCTGAAGCAGCGAGCTCGTCAGGTCCACCTGCGGCACCACGAAGACGCAGTATGGCCCGATGGACAGTTATCAAAATCCGCGGCAAGCGCCAGGGTGCGCCGGCCGAAAAGCTGCGAACCAGTAAGAAGCGCAAGGTTGCGACTCTGTGCGAGCCCAAAGATGCGGCGAACGGCCGGGAGTCGAGTGTCGCTGCGCACGCGCAGGCTGTCCGAAAGAGAAGACGCCACAGACGCGACGCATCAAGCCTGGAACAACTACCAACAGAGATACTGCAGGACATATTTGAGCTTTCTGGAAATACCGATCTGGTCTTCGTATCCTCAAGCTTGCGCTCAAAACTCAGCAGCTCGCACATGCAAATGAGGCTCTTTGCTCGAGCCTTGCAGCCTGTGCTGGGTGATCGTGCCTCGACCGAGATCATCTCCGAAGAGGATCTGGGGCTTGCTCGACGGCTCCTCAGCAGTCGCTTTGTAGACTGGGACTTCTTCATTGCTTGGCTCAACGAGGCGCCGGAGCTTAAAGTCGTAGATGCCAATGCCCCGGAAGATTCCCGTTCTAGCGTGGGTGATCCTGAGGAGAGGTGGCTCGCCATGTCACCTTCGCGACGCCTGCAACCACCTTCCAAAATCTTCACAGCGCCTTTTACGGAGTCCAAGATCCGCTTCCTCCGCCTTTTCCTTCGCAGTCGCAACCATCTCGATACCAGCGACAGGGACCTGGCGCAGCTGCTCTATGAAGGAGCAGTCCAAGCAATCACGGAAGGCAGTGAGACAGCTGTCGACTTGCTCTGCCGTCATGGACTCGCGCCCGATACCGAGCTTTTGCAGCAAGCAATCACGATCCATGGTTGTAACCGCGATATCGTCCAAGCTTTGTTATCCCACTCCCAGTCGCGCCTCGATAATCTTGCACGCGACTTGCCGAGCGATCGTGAACACCTGCGGGGTGCGATTGATCCTCTTGATCCGTCAATCTGGTCGTGGGCAGAGCAGCAATCTGCGGCCGGCAATGATGACGGCGAATGGGTGCTTGCGCAACTCAGGGATCTGAGGTAGTTGTCTCACGTATTGAAGATTGCCATTTGCGCTCTGTTTTTGCCGTCGCTATTCCAACGTCCCGTCTCATACTTCAGCAAGCGCGGCCAACGTGTCGACCGCGACTCATCCTGAATCGTCAACGCGACTTGTCTGGTCCCCTTTTTGGGGTGGCTGAAACGGTGTATTTGACCCTCTCCGCATTTCGGCTGCTCCTTCATCTCATCAGCTTCTCGCTCGCTTAACACCCTCCCCTGTCACATGATGTTTCACAATCATTACCGGTGGCGTCAGAGTTTGCGTCCTGACACAATCCCGGCGACGCTAAGCATGGCAGCCGAAGAGGATCCACCGGGGATCTGCTCCCCCAAACAGCAAGATTCTCGACTTCTTCAGCGTGGGCGCTGCCGACATGGGCGAAGGGACTGTCACCATGTGACGGCGATCCTTGCCCGCGCGGTGCCACATCATACTGCAATTTAATCGAGGTCGTGTGAGAGATCTCGGGTCGTTTGGAGGTGAGGTATCGCATCTTTCCAACAGCTTCATCTTTTCATTCCCTCCTCATCACAGTGCTTGACCTGCTTCTCAGTACTCGCTCGTGTGCGAGGAGCAGTAAAATCGACAGCAGCATGAAGTTCGGGAGCTCCTTTCAGTTCCCGCGCCAGTCTACCAGTGAGGATGGCAATTTCAGGCCCACACCGTTTCGCAAGGGCAGCACGCGGCGGAAGAAGTCGAGCCTTGGGATGAACGAATTCACACTCAATGCCAGGCAAGCTCCGATACCCGAGCTACCGCCAACTCCGTCCGAAGAACCTTTCTCGCCGCCTCCACCAGTAAGCCGCCGCAGGATAGCCTTCCAGGATTTCTTCCGGAATGCCTTCAGAGGCTCCACTGCAAAGAGCAAGAAACGGCACCTCCGATTTCCTACCAATCAAATCAACCGGAAGCAAAGTAACGCGAATCGAGTGTCGAAGGTCGCACATTCGAAGCGCAACAGCCAACATACATTCGACATCAGCGACGAGGTATTGGACAAGCTTGTGGGCCCGCCCAAGCCCAATGAATGGGGCAATGGCAAGATTCAGAGCGAGCAGTTCTTCGTCCGCCAACGAATGCGGGCAGAATCTCGAGCAGCGACTAGCACAATCAAGACTCACAGCCCAGCTATCAGTGGCTGTGCGTTGAGCCTGGGCTTGGGAAATGATAGTAGGCGGTCTGTGATGTATAGCATAGGAAATGATAGCCGGACGTCGTTTGCGCCTCATCGAGGACAGGCGGCAAAAGATCGGAGGATGTTGATGAGGGATGAGGTGGATGCGATGTTTGCGGGTGCACCATATTTCTCAGCACCGAGCACGAAAGATGGCGGGTTCAGCACACAGGTGGAGTTTGTGGGCGGAGATATAGAGCTGAGCAGGAGATATGTACCAGACCATGTCAAGGTGGCCCACTCGACTTTCGAGGCGAGCTCCCTTGGCTCGCAGAGGACGAAGGACATAGCGCAGATTCCGCCCTCTACAATCCATGTGACGGTGCCGGTGAGCGCTGAGAGTACGTTGCTAGAGATGCCGAATATGCTGAGCGCAAATGGCCTGGATCCTGGAACCATTGGCTTCGAGCATTATCTGCAGTTGCCGATCGCGGACAGCACAAGAGTTCCAGACGACTCCGAAGCGTTCTATCAGCGGCCCCTACTACTCTCCGAGCCCGAGAAACTCGGCTTGCGGGAGCTTGACCTAGAATTGATGATCGAGCGGCTCTCTGAGCTGAGCGAGATTCACGATCTCCAGAAACAGCCGGAGACAAGCGCATGGAGCGACCAGCTGGTCGAGGAGATGGGTGAAGAGCTGTTTGCACATCTATTGGACTCTGAGCTTGGTAATTCTGACGCCGGAACTGGAGATGTGAGTCTGAAGACACAGATCGCGGCTCTGCAGACTGTCCTGAGCAAGCAGCAATTGTGGTACGACTTCAGCTACGTGGAATGGCGGCTACGTGCCGGGCAGCTCCTGTGGTCGGACGAAGGCACAAGGAGGAGCAGCGAGGAACGTCAGCCATGTGGGCGAGACGTGCTGCTCCTGCAAGTCACTCTTGCAGCGGAACTGATGGTGCGATTGAATGCGCTGAAGGCCAGCGCTTCGCCGTCAGCGGAAGACGAACTCAAGGAGGCCAAGGCGGCTGCAACATCCAAGCTACAGTGGGACATCGTCTTCGCCAAGACATTCGTTGAGCATGTCCGTGTCAAGGCGTGGGTGAAAGACGTCTCCCGCAAATCCAATCGCATTAGCCTCTTCAGCGCCATCACTTTCCTCACAGCTCGCGAGACGGCGACCGACGACGGTGCAGAGGATAAGCGGGTGCAGCCGCTCCTAATACCCAAAAATGAAGAAGGGCAGCTTGATGGTCTTCTGCGTTTCGCTGACTTGCTCGGCTGGCCACATGTCGAAGACATGAAACGGCAGCTTCGCGGCAGATTGGCTGGCAACGCCGAGCCGCCGGAAACGGAGCGACAGCTTCCGATACCGAGACCAAGCAGACCAATCTCCGGGTTCAGCGTATATGCCACACCTTTGAGCAGTCCTTTACTGCCAGGATATGCGCCGCCTCTTCCGCCCTTGCCGCAAGACAGCGGATACTTTGGCACGTCACAGCGGCCTAGACCTGGCTTGAGTCGCACGACAACGGCAAACAGCGTACAGTTGCTCTCGGCGGCTGCTATCAGACTACCCAGCGAAGATGAAGAGGTTGCCAAGCTCGATGTCGGCGGCTGGCTGTCTCATTCCTGGTTCTTCGGGCTGGTGATGCCCGGAGAGCCTGCAAGCCACTTCCTCGTCAGCACGCTCCTTGAGAACAGTCCGAAAGCGATCGAGAGTCTGGGTGACGCAGCCGATCTGTATGGCGGCTTCTTATATGCCGGGAAGGGCTGGTGGAGCAAGAGCTGCGTAGTCGGTCGGGTCATGAGTGCTCGCAAAGGCACGCGGGAATGCATGGGCTGGCTTTCCGTGCCAAACGTTGAGTCGCCAGGAAGCAGACTGGAGACTGGCTGGGTGAATCTGAAGGTCGAGGACGCACCAGGCAGCTCTACAGCCGAGCCCAGAATCAAAAGCTCGCGAGCTCTGGTGGCAAAAGACTCAGACCCACTACATGGTGTGCATATCAGCGCCCTGCAAGCCGGCGACTTCGTGACCCCTACCGATGGCCCGTCAATCATGGGCAACGAAGTCAAATGCCTCGGTCTCTCATTTAAGCCTTCCAGCTCAAGTCCAGCCTCCACGAAACGGCGAGAAGCAGCCGGCGAGCTGCCCACACCTAACGCCAGCGTGGCCTTCCTCACGTTCACTTCACCCACCAGCGCCAAAGCGAAGTCGATCGAAGTGCCACTCACCTACGACGTCCACTTCATCAGCTCTTATCCCTGCCAACCTACACCGTCGGCGGCCCGGCGTAGCTCACGGGCCTCGGCTCTCACCGCAACGAGGTACACCTCACCTCAAGCTGCCGACGCGCCGCCGTGCGAGCTTCCTGGCTCGCCGGTGGAGATCAGCCATTTCCCGGTGAGCAACCCCCCAACGCCGCCCAGAGGCGAGAAACGCCCGCACACCGCGCCGTCATCCAATGCGTCCATAGAGACTTTCGTCGATGCGCGGTCAGTCATTGCACTCCCGCCTCTGCCTACTCAGCCGCCCCCACCACCTCCAGTCCCCAGATTCCCACGCTCAGTGGTTCCACAGTCTGCTCGGGCGTCTGCGATGACGACAATGACGACGCTGAGTCTGCTTGATATCGAGAAAGAGCTGCCGCCTCCACCTGCCCATCCGCTGCATATCGAGTACAAGTACTCTGTGATCCCGGTAGCGAGTCTACTGTCTGCGCCACCGGAGTCAAGGCCGTGGGCGCTGAGTATGCCAGGCAGCCGAGGCAGTAAGGCCACGATGGAGGACGAGGTCGTAGTTCTGGACTGTAGAGGGTCGGACGATCTGGAGCTATTGGCTCGAGCATGGTGTGCGAAGATTGGCGAAAGTGCAGTGATTGGTAAGGTTGGCAGGACGTGCGTGGCTTGCTGCGTGAGGGAAGCGAGAGCCTGTGGAGTGAGTATCATAATCAGAGTATAGATTGGCGGAGGATATTACTGTGCGCATAGGGTGGCAGAGTAGCCATGGGAATGGGAAAGGGAATGGATATACCCAGAAAGAGGAAGAGGCGCGGGGCCGAGTAAACATATAATCACGTGATGCCTAGTTGGCATCAAGCTGCTGTGTCGCGATACAATTTGAGACAGATACGATCCAAGCTAATATCGTGATCATAGATGTCAGCATGAGCCAAAGTATGGTGGGAAGTTGCATCCTTGCAGCTACAGAAGCTTGCTCATCAAACGAACCCATGGCTCAGTCTCATCTTCAAGCTTGGCGTGAAGTACATTGATCACTTCCACCGCTCTAGAGACATGCGCGTGCATGTATACGTCATCCCAGCAACGAGCCAACGCCGGAAAATGACCACCTCCCTTCTCAACCCGTACCTCATCCCCTCTCTTTCCCTCCGCTCCTCCTCCCATCATCTCGTCATCAGCACCCCCATCTACGAGGTCGGGTTCGGGTTCATCTTCCTCTTGCCACCGGTCATGGTAACGTTCACGAAGCGGCGGGTGTATGTGATTCTCTTCTTCGCGCGGCCCTTAGGGGTCTTCTTCTTCTCCTGGGGCTCGACCTACATCATCACCTGATCAGTATCCTGATTACATTTATACCATCTTTGCATGTTTCTTGTATCGTACCTTGGGAGTCTGCGACTTGACCTTACCGGCACGAGCCAGCGAACCGTGGACCTTACCCATATTGGCGGGTTATGTGTGTGGTGTGGTGGAGATGCGCGGTAAATCTGTGGTGGCGAAGCGGCGTCAGTGTGCGGCCGAAATTCCTCGTCGTGCGTACAGTCGCTTTTGAAATCGGGCGTGGATGATATTCCGGGTGACTCACGGGTGACTGGGCGCAAGGCTGTGGCGATGGGTGTCGTGTGTCGTCGGTCAACTGTGCGCTCGACGTCGTTGTCGAAATTGACTGGGCGGCTTCTCCGCTTTCGCCTCCCACTGGCCTTGGCACCGCTGAGCTCCGGGAGCGGCCGTGCCCTAGTGGACCGTGCTTCCAAGCCTCGGAGATGTGGACGCCAGATCACTTTCAGCGCAGCAGCCACTACCTGACGGGCACAGCGTTACATAGAGACGATGAGGTTTCTCAGTATCGCCGCACTGGCTGCATCGACGACTGCGCGATCAGTCGTCCATCAATCTGTTGACCAGCCCGCCCACAATGCCGACCTGCGCATCCCGACCGTTCACGAATCCGTTGTCATGGCTAGACGGATAATGCACCTGAGCAGCATTGGCACCCTAGTAACCACCTTCCCCGAAGAATCACAGCATTCCACAGAAGACGACTCTCTTGGTGGCGCAATGACGCGGGAGAACCGGCCACCCGAAATGGCGGGCAGCCCCATTGGATTGATGGAGTACTACGCCGATTGCGAGCCAAAGACGGGAAATCCGACACTGCTGGCAGTCAATATTGCCACACCATACAAGAACTACGCTGCAGGAAGCAACATCAGTTTACATATTCGATGGTGGCCCACGCAGAAGAACACTTACCTACCTTCCCTGGAGTTCGAGGCTGAGGATGAGGAGGAGATACCGACACCGCACACGCCTGCTGCGCTTCCCAGGTTTTCGCTACACGGGCATCTGGAGATCATTGGAAACGAGGAGGTAGTCTGGGATTTGATCCCAGCGTGCTTTCTAAAGCAGCACCCAGATTCGATACTGTGGCAACCAGGCAATGATATCCATACGAGCAGATACATGCGATTCGTCGTCGAGCACGTGTATTGGTTTGGTGGATTTGGCGATCGGGCACGGATTGGCTGGCTGCCGATTGACGAGTGGAGGAACGTTACGATGGAGGAGATTGCTGCTATGCGGTTGCCCGGAGAGAGCAAGAAGAAGTCACATAAGGACTTGTGAGCATCCACCAGCCGGCGTTAGGACTTATGTAGTTTATGAACAAGCATGCATGTGCAGCTTTCAGATAGATCTTGTGTATACTAATGCTTGCGAGGGGCCAGCGGCACCCCGTTCCGCGGTGAATTTCAGCTCAGCCCCAGACCTGTCCTCGCCTTCAGGCATGACCTCAGGTCGTAAGGACCCTTTCGCTCAGTGGTCTTGGCCGCCGCAGCGGCGTAGGCCCCTCGAACAGCTGTCTTAAGGTCGCCATTGCTTCCGAGCAAGCTCCCAGGCGAGGTCGGGGCAAGCCAGCGGCTCATTAGCGGCAGTCGCTTCTGCGTCGAAATGCCGTTCTTTGAGAGGCCCGCGAGCGCAGGGTTTTACTTGACGCCGGCGCTCGACGAGTCGCGAAGGCTGCAATGAAGAACCCTCTCACACTGAGGAGTGCGCTCACGCTGCTCTGTCCTGGTGACGCCAGCGCGAGCGGGCTTTCCGTATTCTGAGCGCAGCAGCGTCCATGGTGATGCGTTTGCGGGTAGCGCAAGGTCATAGTGCGATCGACTAGATAGCTCAGCCTGTTTGGGAGGCCGAAGGAGGCGCAGAACTGGAGCTGGAGGATTCGAGAGCAGCAGTCTTCGCCTCCAGCCTATCAATCTTGGCCTGCAATTCGGCTCTTTGCTCCATGAGTCGTGCTCTGGCTGCCTCCATGTGGCTTATCCGCTCAGCAGGGGTGGCTTCCAGAATCGCACGTCGTTCCTGTCCATTGTCAGTACTGAAGTATGTAAGCACGCGTAACAATGACCTCTCACCTGTTTATACTCTTGCCGAGTCTTTACACCGGCTCCATACCAGGCTCCAGTGGCGGTAAATGCGGCCACAGCGCCAGTGAGGACGTAGGTCCGGATAGGGTTCGAGGCGGGCGGCGTCATGGCCGCAAGGAGCTCAGATGCTACACCCATGTGCAATGGCAGCCTTTGATGAAGGTCGTGGGAACATTGATTGCGTCCGACCTGAATCCTGAGTGCTGACTGATGTCGAAGTACACTCTGAAAGTTGCCGTCTTTGCCTCGGAGAAGGGGGTGCTGATGACGAGATGATGGGAGGAGGAGCGGAGGGAAAGAGAGGGGATGAGGTACGGGTTGAGAAGGGAGGTGGTCATTTTCCGGCGTTG
>DAHZQE010000440.1:0-2248 GCA_027409005.1 Ferrimicrobium sp.
GAACGCAAAATACGATGTCATCGATCTGGACCCCTACGGCACGGCAGCACCGTTCATCGACGCAGCAGTGCAAGCCCTCAACGATGGTGGTCTGCTTTGTGTCACTTGCACGGATTCCGGCGTGTTCGCATCTTGCGGCTACTCCGAGAAGACCTACTCGCTGTATGGCGGCATGCCAGTCAAAGGCGCCCACTGTCATGAAGGCGGTCTCCGGCTCATCATCAACTGCGTCGCAACAGCTGCGGCTAAATACGGTATCGCAGTCGAGCCTCTACTTTCCCTCAGCATAGACTTCTACGCTCGCTGCTTCATCCGCGTGGCGAAGTCGCCGGCAGACGTCAAATTCACGGCCAGCAAGACAATGCTTGTCTACGAATGCGATCATGGCTGCGGTGCATGGCAAACACAGATGCTTGGACGGACCTCGCGGCAACAGGGCAAGAAAGAGTCAAACGTCAAATCGACGCAGAGCAACCCGACATTCAACTTCAAGCACCACATTGCCCAGGGACCGAGCGCAGACCGTAGCTGCGAACACTGCGGCAGCAAGATGCACGTCTCCGGCCCCATGTGGGCAGGGCCACTGCACAACGCCACCTTCGTCGAGAAGCTCTTAAACGACGCCTCCGCAGCCGATGAGAGCTTATACCAAACTAAACCGCGCCTCGAAGGCATGCTCGATACAGCACTCAACGAGCTCGTCGTCATCCCGGAACACAAAGACATCTGGCACAGCACCACTCACGCAAACGGTAGCTTCTACCTCTGCAAAACGCCGCCCGAAGTGTACGATCCGAAACCTTTCTTCTTCATCCCTTCGGCGCTGGCGAAGGTGCTGCATTGTGTCGCGCCGCCCGAGGCTGCAGTTAAGGGCGCGTTAAGACATGCTGGGATGATGGCAACGAGAAGTCACTGCAAGCCTGGTAGCATCAAGACTGAGGCTCCTTGGAGTGTGATCTGGCATGTGATGAGGGAGTGGGTGAGGCAGAAGGCGCCGATCAAGGAAGGGTCATTGAAGGAGGGGACTCCGGGCTGGGAGATCATGAGGAAGGGGCAGGTAGCGGCGGAGGATGGAGGAAATGCCGAGAACGGTAGGGAGATGCAGGTCGATGGTGACAAGGAGGCTGGGGATGCGGAGCAGGTGAAGAAGCCGAGGGCTGGTTCTCCGCCACCAGCTTCGAGTATCCCAGGGATGAAGGTGATCTTTGACGAGGTGTTGGGTAAGGATAGGCCTGGAAAGAGGTTGGTGAGGTATCAGCAGAATCCGAGGGAGAACTGGGGCCCGATGTCGAAGGCTAAAGGGAGCGGCTAATGGCAGCGGCGATCAAGGATGTCTTGTCTGCTGCCACTGTACTACCATGAAGCTCTTCAACCGTGGATGCAAGGCTTTCGGACTTGGAATTGGTACCTTGCCGAATCCTCCGTCTAGCGTCATACATTGTTTTCATATCGCATTGCTCAGATGATTTACTTCGTCGAGCAAGTTGCACGTCTCGGACGGACTGGCGATCCAGGCTGTCGTGCATGCCAGCCGAGCCTATACCTGCTCGTTAGCAGTCCGAAGGACCTCGATCTGAGACCCACTCACCTTGAAGTCATTGGCTCCCGCTGACAGAAATTGATCACCAACGTGCAGTGTCTTTCCACCTTCGATCCCTCCAAAATACCTCTGACAAGCCATGACCCCGTACGACTTATCCCCAATGTCAACGAACACGTCATTCCCACCATTGAACGCACAAAACGGAATCCTCTGACCGGCCTCAGACGATTCCAAAATCCTCTGCACCACCAGCACCGTCTCCTCGAGCTGCTCTCTTGACAACCTAGTCCCTTTCGGCGGGTATATTCCCACCGCTCGCTTCTTCCTCAGAACCTGCACTGGCAGGCCAAGGCAGTCGACGCAGTTCCGCAGTGAGATTTCGGCGAGATCGAGCAGAGCCTTGACGTTCTCTTCGGTCCAGTTGTGCATTTCTGGGAGTCGCCATTCACGTTCGGGCACTGCGATGAGCTTGGTAGATGAAGAGGCGGTGTAGGTGAACATGAAATTGCTCTCGCCACCCATAACGACGACTTGGTGTTCGAACTCGCGTTTAGTGTCGTTTGCGGCGATGGCGTCGAGCAGGCCGAAGAGCCTTTGATAGTACTGTAGCCCACGTAAGCCGCCGTCCGATCGAGAATGCTATAGGGATTGACGCCCACCCCTCCGCTATCAGGATGAGAAGCGGAGGACCTCGTTTCGCAGATT
>DAHZQE010000441.1:0-5681 GCA_027409005.1 Ferrimicrobium sp.
AGACTCCTACCGCTACCCAGGACACCGACGATGTCGCCGATGTGAACAACCAGTATATTGAGGATGGGAGAAAGGAGTTCGACATCCTGCGCGGCTGGTGGACCGATGCTGGAACATTTGAGTCACTCGCGAGAGCCACTAAGCTTACCGAAGGTATTGCGATCCGAACGTTTTCTGATGCCATGATCGCTAGAGAGCAGGGGTGAGCGTAGCATGGCCAGCCGGCTGAGTCACCGAGTCGAGTCCTCGGGTCAGCGCCATCCGGCCACCGAAAAGGCTCAATCGCCACAGGTGCCGCAAGTCTTCGTGCTCGCCGGCGGCATGGGCACCCGCCTGCGGGAGGCGATTCCGGGCATCCCGAAGGTGCTGGCTCCCATCGATCAACAGCCATTTCTCTCCTACGTGCTTCAAAGGCTGTACGGCCAGGGTATCCGGGACGTTACGCTTTGCACAGGGTATCTTCACGACCTCTTGTATCGCTTCTACGGTCAAGGCGAGACCGTGGGCTTGAGGATTAGCTATTCGCGGGAGTTCACCCCGCTGGGCACGGGCGGAGCCCTCTGTCAGGCACGGGCAGAAATTCGCACGGACCCCTTGTTGGTGGTCAACGGTGACTCCTACATCGAGTTTAGCCTCAATGAGTTGATGGCGTATCACAGGGGAACACATGCGGATGTGACGATTGTCGCGTCGCCCAGTGATGACGTAGCGGCTTCTGGGAACCTCACTCTTGCCCAGACCGGTCGGGTAACCGCCTTCCGTGAAAAACCCCGGGGTCACGCTCGAGGTTTGATCAATGCCGGTGTTTATGTGATGTCTCGACACTTCTTAGACTTCCTGTGCAGCCACTTTTCCCAAGAGCCCATTTCGCTAGAGAGAGAGGGTCTTCCCGCATTCATGCAGGCTGGAGGACTGGTCTACGGTCTTCCCAGTAACGGCTATTTCATTGACATTGGAACACCTGAGCGGTACGAGCGGGCAAGGAAGCAGTTGCCAAAGGAGCTAACCAAGTGATTACCCGGAGTAAGGCACCGCTTCGCATTAGCTTTGCGGGCGGCGGGACGGATGTGCCACCGTATCCGAGCGAGCATGGTGGTGCCGTTCTTAGTGCCACGATCAACAAGTACGCTTATGTCAGCGCCATCCTACGCCCGGATCGCACGGTGGGCGTCCAGTCCCTCGACTACGACCTGGTGGCACACTACAGGCTGGATGAGAAGATCACCTACGACGGTGAGTTGGACCTGGTAAAGGCAGCGATTCGGTCCATGGACCTCACCCACGGATTGGATCTCTTTATTCACAACGATGCTCCTCCAGGTTCTGGCCTCGGATCCTCTTCGGCCGTCACAGTTGCCCTCGTGGCAGCCATCAAGCGTGCCCTCGGCCAGCAGATGACGGACTATGAGCTGGCTCAGATGGCATACAAGGTTGAGCGCCAGGAGCTTGGGATCAAAGGAGGGCTTCAGGATCAATATGCAGCTGCCTTTGGTGGGTTCAACTTCATAGAGTTTGGCGCAGACGATGTGGTGGTCAATCCGCTTCGGATTAGACCAGAGATTGTCCGTGAACTCGAGTATCATCTGCTCCTTTGCTATACAGGTAAGGTAAGAGCTAGCGAGAAAATCGTGGAGACTCAGACCGCAGCCTATGTGAAGCGTGACAGCTTGGTCGTGGATGCCCTACATCAGCTCAAGCTCTTAGCCGTTGAAATGAAAAATGCCTTGCTCAAGGGCCGACTGATGGACTTCGGAGCGATGCTCAACGAAGGTTGGCAGGCGAAGAAGGGCTTGGCCACCCAGATCACCGACCCCTCGCTGGACTCACTCTACGACGCTGCGATCGAGGCGGGTGCGGTGGGGGGAAAGCTGTTGGGGGCAGGCGGCGGCGGCTACTTTCTGCTGTTTGTGCCGTTTCATAGACGACACCTCATTGCCGCAGGCCTCGAACGCATGGGCGGACAGGTAGTTCCAGTCGTGTTCGAACCCAACGGCGTCCTGTGCTGGGATGCCGACAACTATCTGGACACCGGGTCCAGCTCAGAAGGACCAGACACAGCCCTCTCGGACACTCTAGTCTTGCGGAACTTGCCCGGGCGAGTCGTATGACAGATCACTTCGCTGACCTCATCCGCGACCAGCTACAGGCTAGTGCGGATCTAAAGCTCCAAGTCCTCGGACACCATCTGGAAGCCATCTACAACGGTGCGTTCATGCTCGTTGAGTCACTGCGGGCAGGCGGGAAAATTCTGCTGTGCGGAAACGGCGGCAGCGCGGCCGATGCGCAGCATATTGCGGCGGAGTTAGTGGGGCGATTCCGCCTCGAACGAGCTCCGCTCCCAGCCATTGCGCTCACGACCAACGCGTCTTCTCTAACTGCCATCGCGAACGACTATGGCTACGAAGGGGTTTTTGGGCGGCAAGTTGCAGCCTTCGGACGTGCAGGGGACACCCTGATCGCTATCTCGACCAGCGGGAAGTCACGAAATGTCATCGTGGCAGCCGAGGAGGCGCGTAGCCTGGGAATCAAAGTTGTGGGTTTGATGGGCGAGAGCGCCGGGCATTTGGCACCTCTCTGCGAGGTGGCAGTCCAAGTGCCTTCCAGTGATGTAGCGAGGATTCAAGAAGTTCACATCACGATTGGGCACATTTGGTGCGACATTGTCGAGAAGAGTCTGTTTGAGTAGCCACGATAGGGCGGTATTTCTGGACCGGGACGGTACACTCATCGAGCATGTGCCGTATCTGTCGCGGCCGGAAGAGATCCGGCTTCTTGAAGGGACGGTTCCGGCGCTTCGATTGCTGAGTCGAGAGGGATACCGACTCTTCGTGGTCTCCAACCAGTCAGGCCTTGCCAGAGGGTACTTCACCAAGGAAGACTTGGCCGAGGTAGAAGCAGCACTTGACGCTGTGTTCACCAGTTGTGGGATCCGGATCGAGAGCATGCGCTACTGCCCCCATCACCCGAAGGACGAGTGCCCGTGTCGCAAACCGGCCCCCGGACTCATACTCGATCTTGCCGCGCAGTATGGCATCGACCTCCAAAGGTCCTGGATGGTCGGAGATCAGCAGTCTGATGTTGGTGCCGGCAAGCGAGCCGGTTGCAGGGCCATCCTGGTAGGGCCTGACCTGCGGATCGCGCCGGAAGGTCAGCCAGACTTTGTCAGCCCTGATATTCTCGGAGCGGCTGGACTCATAGTGTCACACTATACCTGAGACGATGGATGCCCCGTCGACCTGAGTTACTTCACACTCGCCCGGCCCATTGAAGCATCGCTACGCCTCCAGTCCAAAATCCACTTAAGAGTGTCAGTGAACGGGATCTCCGCACGCCAGCCACTCATTGCTGTCAGTTTCGCGTTGTTGCCGACTTCAATCGGAGGATCAGTCAGGCGCAATCTCCCCGCGTCCACCGCGACGTCGACTTTCAATGAGGTCAGCTTCAACAGCGCACTGACAATTTCGCGCATGCCATATGCTTCCCCGCGACAGATGTTGTATGCCTCGCCTGGAACGCCATGCTGAACTACCGCCCAAAAACCTCGCACTGCATCCCTCACATCTAGAATGTCCCGCTTTGTATCCAGGTTACCGACTTTCAAAGTAAATCTGGGGTTTGAGATTGTCTCAGCAGTAGCGATCTGCTGGCAAAATGCCTGTACGGCATTATACAAACCCTGCCTGGTTCCCACATGAATGTATGACCGCGTACGAATGATGGGGAGGGAGTGCGATCGGTAATATTGAAAGCCAAGCAAGTCCTGGGCAGCCTTTGTGCATCCGTACGGTGAGACGGGTCTAAGAGGGGCATCCTCGGCTGTTGGGAACAGCGCCTGTTCTCCGTAAGCCGCAGCCGAACCCGCAATAACGCAGGCCTCCGGCTTCCACGGTATGTCGCTCAAGGCTTCGAGCACATTGAGTGTCCCAATAGCATTCACATCCCAGGTGGCACGCGGTGCAGCGAACGACGGAGCAGTGTAACTCTGAGCAGCAAGGTGAAAGAGCACCTGCGGCCGTATCTTGTCAAGGATCCCTTTGACGCTCTGGTAGTCAGTGATGTCGGTTTCCACGTATGTGACACCGGGAGCTTGATATCCCGTTGAACGCCATCGTCTTGTTCCATAGAGGTCCAACCCTGGCAGTGTTGCCAAAAAATCGAGGAGGTGGCTTCCTACAACCCCGGTTGACCCGGTGACTAAAATCCGCACGAATTTATCCCCCTTGACACTTAACTCCAAGCTCCACAAGCATATCGCGCAACTTTGTCGTCATGGTGTCCCGACTGTAATAGGTTTTGCAAATCTCCAATCCCCGTTGCGATAGCCCCTCCCACAGTCGACCGTCTCCATACAGTCGTACAACCGCAGAGGCGAACGCCGCGGGTTCATCAGCAACCAAGACGCTCACCCCGTCTTCCAGCGGCATGCCCTCAGCCCCAACCGTCGTTGTGACCACGGGAAGGCCATAGCCTAAGCTTTGCGCAATCTTTCCCTTCTGTCCGGCCCCATAACGCAGAGGCGCTATAAATACTCTGGAGGCTTGGAAGTGTGGGTAGAGATCATCGACGTAACCCAATAGTCGGACACCGGTGACAGGCTTCTCCCGAAGCTCCACGGGCAACGAAGACCCAATAATGTCTAACGTGATGTCCGGGATATCCTTCCTAATCACAGGCATCACATCGCGAATAAACCACTTTACTGCGTCTAGGTTTGGTTGGTGGGCAAAGCCCCCCACGAACAGCAGACCTTGCCGGTCATCGAAAGTCCTCTGTGATTCTCGAACCTCGTGGACCGTGCCCTGCAGGAACACCCTCTTCTCCGGAAAGGCGCGCGCTATTAACTCTGCTTCGTGCGAACTGAGCAGCACAACGCCGTCACAAAGCTTAATAATGTGGTGTTCGAGTTTGCGGAGGCGATCAGCCTCACGTAGAACTGCTTTGCTGCCCTCGATGTTTGCCCGCCTTGCCTCTCGCAGATAGGATAAATCATGAGGATCGTAAACAAACGGAACACCTGAGTGAACAATGGCATCTATGTAGTCCTTAATTACCGAAGACCGACAGCCGTACACAAGGTCAAAGTATGGACCATTCTCCTTCATGTAATTGCCGAAGTCCATGGGTCCATATAAAACCTCGACTCCCATCTGTTGAAGGTCACTAGTGTATGGGTCAAGGCGGTGAAGGTTGGCTGGCCAAAGAACCACCTTCGCGCCCAAATGTAGAAATATCTTAATATACTCGTACATGCGTAACGAGCCAGCGTCTCTGTCCCAAGTTGGCACATAATGATCAATAAATAATATTCTCGGTCCCGTGTGTCGCTCCCTCGCGAGGAATAGGTCCTGTCCATTAGGAAAATGATGCTGCGTTAACTCCTCCGCCCACTTGGTCTGAAGCTTCAACTTATTGACTTCTTGAAAAACCTTAAGCCCGTCGGTAACGCTCGTTCCCATCGTTGCCCCCTCAATATGAACCACCAAAGCGCGAGGCTGATAGACGACGCGTCGGCCGATGACCCGCAGCTTCATCGCAAAGTCCGCGTCGTCCCCATAGGCCGGGGCGAGTTGTTCGTCGAAGCCACCCAGTTCATTGAATATGTCGCGCGGTATGAGAACGCAAGCACCGGAACAGTAGTCCACTTCCCGCACATAGTTATACTCAGGCTTCTCTCGGTCGTC
>DAHZQE010000442.1:0-9386 GCA_027409005.1 Ferrimicrobium sp.
AGCGCTAATGGCGTTGGACGTGGCCTGAGTTCGCAACCTCGGTCTCGAGCTGACGTTGATCGTCCGACAACGCCGTCCTGGGCCGACTTTCTATCTTCGGGGTTCACCGAGGACGATAAGAGAAGTGCGACGACCCTGACCCTGCCCCACGACAAAGTGTTGCCACCAATTGGTAGCAGAACGCAGACTCCAGCACATTTGAACGATGGCAGCGACCGGCTGGCACCTGGCGAGATGGCCGCCGTCACCACTGTTGAGCTTGACGACGCTTTCTGGTGGGTATGGATGACGAGCTTGTCTGGTGAGGAGCCTGCCGACCGAAAAGCCGTCTTTGGACGGTGCGCGCTAGTTGAGACGACGGTCATGAATGGCAAGTGGCTCATCATGGAGGAGCAAGTAAAGGGTGCTTCGCCCGAGCCGACCGAGGGTGTGTTCATCGCCCCGAAGAAGAGCATCTTCAGCTTCACGAAGCGCGGCAGGAACAAGGAGAAGAAGGTCGCAAAATCACCGACGCCAACGGAGGCGCTGGAGCGCACAACTTCGACCGCGCCCAGCAAAAGTAGTCTTGCTCCTGATCAGGCTTCGAAGATCAAGAAGGCTGCGGCTGAGCTGGCGCGTAAAAATGACAAATCGAACGACAACAACCAGCGACGAGGACGACTTGACGACACTTCTTCGACAAAGACAACCAGCATGATGACGATGGGTATGATGAGCGAGGCGAGCCCGGCGATGAAGTGGGCTAGCGCATACGATAAGAAGGCCATCCGCGCCCAGTATTTGGGCGACAACTTCGCCGGCAGAGGCATGAGTCGCGAAGATCTCTCGAAGCGATCGTCCGCAAATCTGATGAGCGATGGTGCAAGCACCATTGGACCGCCTGCGCCGGCCTTGTCGCCAAACTCTGCCGTCTTTTCATCGGATGACCGCGAGAAGCAGAATCTGCCTGCTTTGCCGAACGAGCAACCAGTACCTGCTACAAAAGTCCCTGCTGGTCAAGAGCCGGAGGATGCGGTCGCACTCGTCGAGCAGACTGCGCCGGCAGTGGCTCCGGCGACGAAAGTGCCTGCAGTGAGTGTGTCACACGCGGAGGCGCACGACACAGAAGACGAAGCCGAGAACGTCCCATTGGCAGCGGCGATTCGCAGCGAGGACGTTAACCCGCTGGAAAAAGAGGTTAGCGTGGACGTACCAATGACGCCCACAGTGAAGGTCGGCAGGAAGCCGGTGCCGCGGTCCAGCCAGCTGCCAGAGCACCCAGCCTTCCGCCAGAAGAGTGATGACTCTGCCGACACGAGCGCGCCGCCAGCGCCTGAATCACTGGTTCAACACGCTGCTCCTCAAAGCCCGACGACGACCGCAGCAAACCCAGCCGCAGTCGCAGCTCAGAGGGCCATGGAGGCTCACGCTGGCACCAGCCCAGAGTCCCAGAAGGGGAAGCCTAAGAAGCAACCCAGCACTGCAGGATTCAAGAAGCTCTTCGGCCGCAAAAAGGACAATCCGAACCGTAACTCAGTCGAGTTCAACAAGCCTGACACAGACGGCCTCGCGCCTCCATCTGAAAGCAACTTCGGCCGCCGCCTGTCTCTCATGCGCAAGAAGCCGTCGAGCAAAGCCGTCCCGACGACGGCGCACCCAGCGCCTTACGTCGAGCCTGACGTCCCAGCTACACCCGATACCTACGGCCAAGCTGCTCACTCGATAGCCGCTGTGTCTCACACCGATACTCGCTCGGACGCCAATGCCGATGATGAGTTTTCTCGCTTCGATCAAGGCCCCATGGAAGACATGCCCGCAGCCATCCCACATGATGAAGAGGAGGATGACGGCACCTACGAAGGCCTCCACGCGCCCGCCCCGCAGCGCCACTACAACACTCAGATCGCTTCGCGCATCGCTCCAGAACGTCAAGAGACGCAGGATGATTTCGCTACACCTCCAGAAACCGTGCCGAGCAGGCAAGAGGATGCTCAGAGTGAAGTCACCCTGGACGACCCGCCTGTCTCGACCATGCTGGAATCCGACCGCTGGGCGAAGATCAGGGAGAATGCTGCGAGGAGGGCTCGCAGGGCGAGTGAAGAACACTCATCCATGCAGAGTCGGACAGGCCAGAGCATGAGGACCACAGATGATGGCGAGACTAGCGGCGAAGAGAGTGAGTACTTTTCCGGCCACGACCGAGACAAAATGATGCTAACAAACCGACAGCCATCGAGTCCCGCGTCGCCCGCATCAAGGCCCGAGTCGCCGAGCTCACAGGCAACATCGACGGCGAGCAGCGTGCTCTGCGTACCTGAGCAGCAGCGCAAGCCAACAGGTCGACTACGAACGCCACGGCCGTCGCGCCTTCCTTCAGCGACAACCACAAAGTCGCACTTTCCTTTGTCGATCCCCTCCCTACTCTTGTCTTGTTTTGCAAGAATTGCGTGCTTGACGCGCCAGAGATACCACTTTGCAGCGGAAATATTTGTGAGACTTGCTTCTTGATTTCGAGCCTATTTTGGACCAGCGCAATGTGGATGCTATACTGATACCAACGGAGTTACTGTATGCTTTGATGAAGGCGGAGTGGACAGGAGAGAGATTCTGTGTAGAATGGTTGTAATCTTAGCGTACATATAGTAATAACGGAGGATGTACATGGTGATGGTGGTTTCCCATTGCTTCCGCGGTGCCTGCAGCTTCGCGCAGCTATTCAACTTGCGAGGAAGGTGGCTTTGCAAATGTGTTTGAAAGCGTCTTCGTGTGCGCGCATTG
This sequence comes from Ferrimicrobium sp., assembly GCA_027409005.1. Classification (GTDB taxonomy): domain Bacteria; phylum Actinomycetota; class Acidimicrobiia; order Acidimicrobiales; family Acidimicrobiaceae; genus Ferrimicrobium. The sequence goes on from DAHZQE010000442.1 coordinate 2,758, forward strand.
AGCGCCAATCTTACATCGCATGAGGAACAAAAACTAAAACCCCAGTCCGCGCTGTATGTGCGCAGCAGACCCTAGCCGCGCCCAGCGCCCAAGTAAGCCTCCCAACCTCGCATCGCAGCTTGTGTTCTCGCCTGAATATACCGAACCCCCCTTTCCCCCTCCCACTATGCCGTCCTGAAGACCGAGCGAGACAGTACCGCCCAAGAACCATCCGCAAACTTGCTCAAGCTGCCGTCTCAGCCATAGCCTCTTCCGGTGCCGTCTGCATGCTCACGTCACCGACTTCCGCCTCTCCCTTCGCATCGTTGCCAAGCTCAGCCTGGGTCGGCTTCTCGACTGGCTCGTCAGCAGCAGGAGCAGCGGCAAGCTCAGCATCAGCCATTGCCGTGTCATCTGTCTTCTCCTGGCCCTCAGTCTTCTCGTCGATTTTTTTCTCAGCCTCTTCAGCAACCTTCTCCTCGCCCTTCTCTTCTATTCCTTTCTCTGCGCCTTCCTTTGCCTCAGGCTCCTCCTCCTTGCTGTCGCCATTGACCGCGGGCGCCTCACTCTTCTCCGGCGCATCCTCCTTAGCCTCAGACGTAGAAGCAGCGGCAGGCGCAGCGTCGCCACTATCAGACTCCATCCTCTTGTTCCAGATTTCAAGCATAGCGGCGCTACGCTTCTTGAAATTATACTCCTCGTCCTTCGGGATGCTGTTCAGCTTCACGACAGCCTTCAGAACTTTATGAATCTTCGTGTTGCGGATAATAACCGGCTCGAGATTCTCATAGTTCTCCAGCTGGACGAAGAAGTCTGCCATGGCCGCCATCTCGCTCTCCTGCGGGGCCTGATCGCGGGAGAGGAAGCCCTTTTGCAGCCTGTGGCGGAGGTAGAGAACAGCTTTCTCGCGCTGTTGAATCTTCTCGGCTTCGGTGAGTTGCGGCTTGGTCTCTTCTTCGGCCTCATCAGCCTTCGGGGCGGAGACTTTCTTCTTCGGCTTCGCGGATGACTTCTTAGCAGAGTCTTCGCCATTCGGCGTCTTCGGCGCGTTGAGCTTGGTCACCTTGGGCGTCTTCTTAGGCTTTAGGTATCTGTCAGTGCAAGGTCGCAATATTTGAAAGTTGAAAGCGCTCACCTTGACGCCCTCGCCATCGCTCTCGGCATCCTTCTTGCGCTTCTTAGACGACTTGGGCGCCTCGGCGTCGGCCATGTCCACATCTTCACCACCCTTGCTCTTGCGAGGCGCTTTCTTCTTCTTCTTTTCAGCATCAGCCTCGCCATTCTCGGTAGCCTTGGCGGCACGCGCAGCCTCCTCCTCGCGAAGACGGGCCTGCTCGGCCTCGAGCTCGGCACGCTCCTTGGCGATCCGCTGCTCCTCCTCTTGCCACTGAACAAGCATGTCTTTGTAGAAGGTGATGTCGTGGTTCTCCGCGGCAAGCCTGTAGGCGTCTTGAAGAGCCTTGGTCTGCTTAGATTTGGGCGAACCCGTGCACTCGGAGGGATCGAGCGGAGTCAGAGCGGTGTTGACCATCCAGGAACTGTTCGCAGTAAGTCAGTATGATGAGTAGAGCGCACACGAAGGACACTGGTGCACTCACAACTCGTTAGTGGACAAGAACATGATGGGGTAGGTGCGCTCTTTCGCGTTCTTGCCACCCTCCTTGAAGTCGTCGCGGAGCGAGCCATCAGGACGTGCAGTGGAGACGGGACGCGACGCGAGAAGGGACTCGGGCAGCATCTGCTCGTCACAGACTATGGCTGGCCACGGAGGGTAGCCCTTCAGACGCGCCCAGTAGTGCTCGCCCGGCTTGCAGTCGAGGTGGAGCGAGGCCATCGACTTCTTCTTGCTGAGCTTCTTGCTCTTGTGCTCAGGCACGCCGCCGCTAGCTCGCCTCTTGCTGTGGTCCTTCTTGTCTGACGCCGGTGTCGCGTCGGTCGCAGTCTCGGCTGCACCCGGGCCGACAGCAGCCTCCGTGTCGGCACCATCCGGCGCAGTGACCTCGGGGGGGGCCTCCTGCCCGGCGGCCTCTTCGTCCTCCTTCATGATCGCGGTCTCCTCGCCGTGGGCGTCTGTGGTCTCGGTCGGCTCGGCGGCAGCAGCGGGCCAGGAGGTGGTCAGCGTGGCGATCATAACATTTGACGCGCGCGACGCGTTCACTTACCGCCTGCGCGTCGACAGGCGCGGTGGTGGGAGTCGCCTCGGACATAGCGGCCGTTGCCTTGCAGTCGACCTGGTGTGGGTGTCCGTCACAGCGCGCTATGGTGACGTGCGGCCTGCTTGCTTCGACGCGTTAGCTCCGAGACACGCCCTCCGTGTGTTGTCGCAGTGCAGGAGAGGTCTGGCGGCAGCGGGTCCGGGTGGTGCGTGGATGGACCGGGATGTTGATGTCGAGGTGTTGATGGAAGTGGTGGCGGGGCGGGTGAGCGAGCAAGCGTGAGCGAGGATGAGACGAAGATTGGAGAAAACGGGAACTTCCTGCCTAGACGCACGGTCCACCGGCAGTAGCGATCAGAGGTCGCACGAGAGTTTCGTTTCTCATCGCCCTGCGTGTTCGACGTGAAGAAGATATGTCGAGGGGCTTCTCGTCGGCGCCTTCAATGTCCGCAGTCGTATTTGGTGCTTCTCGCATTCCAGTGAGGCGCGTGGTGATGGCGAGAGTGGTCTTGGCGCACAAGCTCAACCATGACGCGGGCCAGCGCAGCTCCAGCGCCCGCTTTCATTGGCTTCCGAACACCAGCCGATGCATCCGGCCCTCCCATTTTTGCCGCAACGGCGATGGAGGTCGTCCCTCTGTGTGTGACGGTGAAGACCACCTGTGTTCGCTGCTGTCGTGCATTCTCTGCACAGCCTGGCCCAGCGTTTGCAACGAGCCGGGCGAGCGCTTCGAGTTGCGCCTGCGATCGCGACGTGGCGCTGAGCGCCGCTGCAAGCTTCCTCCGTTGGTGCGTCGCGGAGCCAAGCGTCCCCCGCACCTTGCGAGAATCGCCGGGAAGACACGGCCAGCTCCAGCACAACAAGGCTTCTCGATGGTGCAGCGATAGTGGCTCTGGAGCGCTAGCGCGCCCATATTCATCCCGCAGAAGGCTGGTGGGCGATGCATTCTCTCCTGGCAAGTGGTATACTGCGATGTGGCGGTGCCCTCTCACGCCGTTGATCCTCTAAGTGTGGACTACTTGTAATTCGTAGTGGCCTTCAATGTAAAGTGTGGACTCCCGGCCTGGCGAAGAGCGCTTCTTGCTGCCTGTCGTATCTCGTCATCTCGCGAACTTGTCTGCCCATGCGGATGGAGACTTACCAGGTACTACGAGCGTCTCTCTCTCCTATTTCAGATTGTCTTTGGCGTCTTGCGTCCCTCAGAGCATACAGTCAGATTTATGCTCGCGGCCCGTCTCGGCGGTCTTGTCTCGCTTGTGTCAATTGCATGTGAGAGCGCGCAGGCGGTAACCGGCGCGCCAAGAGTCTACCAGAACCGGAGGAGCAACAACCGCGAGCTTGGATGTTGAGATCATGCTCATCCTACCGCTGCTGCTCGTATGAGCACAGAAAGAAATATAGTGTACCTTAGGCACCGTCTTCTCCATATGCCAATGCAATCGAAGTCCGCACCTCACCTAACATCATCAAGACGTCGAAAATCCGTCATTTGTTATACAGTCGCACAGTCCAGTAGCACAAATTAAACAATGGCAGCCGCTTCTATCATGCCATGTCCCAGAGCCAGCATAAGACCATGGCGGTGTATCTTAGCGCTCAGGTATAGCCTATGCCGGTGTATTGTCTGCTAGCCAGCGGGCGACCAGCAGCTCTGCATGGACCACCATATTCAGTGACAGCATTCCTCTGGGTCTTACGCTCACACCAGCGATCGGTGTCCGTCTCTTGCACCGGGAAGAAGGCATTTTGCGCCTAGCGGAGGAGAACATTGATTGACCAGCGGCGTTCTGCGGTTCGGGCGTGCCAGCTCGGCCATTCGTGTACCTCCAGTGTGCTCCACACTTACTTTGTGACGTCTGAAATGTTTGATGTTCCTTTCGATGCTGTTGGCTCGGCCGTGGAGGGATGAAGTGTGGTGACAGAGAAAGCTGAGAGCATGAAACGGCAACCTCACGTGCAGCCAGAGCGGGACGGGCTGTCCAGCGGCTCTGCCCGGGGACGTTCAATTGGCGGAAGCCCGACACACCACACGCCTCTCTCAAGCCTCATGACGGTAAATACCATGGAATCCATGATTACGTGCGGAGAGACGCCAACAGAACAGCAGGCGCAGGAACATTCCCGTTGGAACGCCTTCTTGTCATTCGGCAGCACAATCTGGTCGGGCGACAGAAGCGCATCGCATAGTCTCCCATCTCGAGCAAGCAAATATCGACTGACTATCACTGTCTCAACATTTCAGTGTTTCGGGTACAAGTAGAAGCCATTCTCTTGTGTCCCTGATCTACGACACGCTCGAGAACGACACATGCTCCCCCCGCCTCCGCCGACTCTCTAACAAACCCACCATGCCACCCATCCCCATCGCCCACTGCGGCAAAAGCCCGCATGGCAGCCTCCTTCGCCAAATCAATGCTTCCCGAATGTGAAGCTGTCCCCTTCATCGCCTGTGCGACCACTCTGAAGCCCACCTGATCAAGCTCCAAGTGATCCACCACTTCACCTCCACGCAACGCGTCCATCACGAAACTCCGTCCCTCCTCCAGTGCAGATCCATCAAACCCGAAGCAGCCGTAGGCTGCCACTCCCAATCCCAATCTGCGACTCCACGCGCCATCATTGCAGGTGCAGGTTTCGCCGAAGCCGAACTCGACGATATGCGGACGATCGAAGGTGGCAGCAAAGTCCCCTGGCTACATCCTGACCCGGTGAAGTCGGCTATCTCGAGGGTGACGGCACTGTTCTTGATGACAGTCCTTTTGGAGCGAATTAGGGTGTGTTTGCAAGCTAATGGTGTCGTGGGAGGGAGTGAGGCGAAGCGAAAGGAGGAGCGGGGGTGTGGAATTTTTAGGTGTGGGATGATGATACATGTTGCTAGATCTACAGCTCGTCGTGCCCTTCATCACCCTGCTCTTCCGCTTCTTGCTGCACTGGCTCACTAGGCTGTGCGCCCATCGCCGTTGCTTTCCTTGCCTGCTGCATTAGCTTCTCGTATGCTTCATCATTGATCTCCTCCATTTCCAACTCGACGCCTTCGGGCAACTTTCCTTTCATCCGTTCTTTGAAATCGCCTTCGCTTTCTCCTGGCTGCGGGTCACTGCCAAGATCGATCTTGACGGGTTCAGCGCGGAGGTCCTCGGCTGGCATGACCAGCTGATCTGGAAGGGGTTGCTTGGAACCTTCGCCCATGCGGATGGCGTCGATCCAAGTCTCCAGCTCGACTTGCAAAAACGACTTCTCTGGGTAGCGGCGATACCACGTCCGTTTGCCGTTAACGGCTAAAATCTCCACCGTGTCCGCTGACAAGCCAAGTTCGGTCCGCAGCACTGTGCCTTGCGAGTTCGTGGAAGGCACTTGGTAGAACGGGAAGAGCTTGCGTTTGGCCTGCTAGTGCTTATGATGGATCTCGCTGAGGCCGGCAATCGCCGTCGCCATCTCTGCTGTGAGCGTCTCTGGCAGCAAGGCCAGGATGCAGGCCCCGGCTTTGGTATTCAAACATTTCTGCTGCAGCGAGAGTCCATCCGGCAGAGACTGGATCGGCGGTACGACATCTGGCACCTTGACCGGACGCTCGTGCTCGACCTCAGGACTCGGCGACTCGGTGGGCTTGCTCTCATCCTCAAGCGTTTCGGACGTCTGCGTAGCTCTCGAGCTAGCCGAATCCCCCGACTTATGCGAAGCCGACGCCTTGGAGAATGCCGAAGAGGACCTGTTAGCCTTCTTCTCATCTGTACTCGACGTCTTCGCCTTCTTAGCATTCGGTGCCGGGTCCGGGTTTGGCTCTGTCGCCTGCGATAGAAACGCAAGCATACCCTCCTTCTTCATCTCGCCTTCATAGGTAATCGGATCCTTGCCATCTCCCGGCAACAGAATCAAAGTCGGGAACTTCTTGACTCCGAACACCTCCACCGCCTCACTCTCCTTGCTCCGTATCTGCGCCACATCCATCACACCCAAGAAATCTACCGCCAGCGCCTTCAGCAACGCACTAACCGTGCCCTTCTCCGTAAACAGGATCGCCTTGGGCCGCTCCACGCCCTCCTCTAACCAGGCCTCATAGTCCTTATCACTCAACCGCTTAACATGATTAGGTATCTTCTCCACCACCGCATCAACAATCGCCTTCGCCGCTCTCTCCCCCTTATAATCCTCAACGAACGGCTTGCCCTTCTTCTTCCCGGGTCTGACAATCTTCAACGTCGGGAAGCCCTGTACGCCCATCTCCCCACAGAACCGCTTGTTGCTCTCTTCATCGCAGTTGACTGCTGCGACTTTTGCTAGGCCAGCGAGTGATCTGGCCGCTTTCTCATACTGCGGTTGGAGGTTCTTGCAATGACCGCACCAAGGCGCATAGAACTCAACGATGCTGGTGTGGTTGCTGAGGGCGATGTGGGAGTGGTAGGTACGGGCATCGAGTTGGAGGACGGGGGAGGATTTGGAGTAGAGGCCTGGTTAGAGGAGGGCGTGGAGCGGCCCAAGGCGATCCTGTTTACGG
>DAHZQE010000451.1:0-5120 GCA_027409005.1 Ferrimicrobium sp.
CGGAACTACTCCAAAGGCTTAATCGACGTCCGAGAACCTCTGGATGACCTAACGGAATTACTGGAGGTCGATACCAGTGGGGCGTTAATTCTCCACCCAAATGAGTTCGTCCTCGGTGCCACCGTAGAACGGGTCTCTATAGGTGCCGACCTCGTAGGACGACTGGAGGGAAAGTCATCGCTCGGACGACTCGGGCTCCTGATTCACTCAACCGCGGGCTTCATCGATCCCGGGTTCTCCGGCACCATCACGCTAGAGCTCTCCAACGTAGCCAATCTCCCGATAAAGATCTACCCAGGCATGAAAATCGGACAGATCTCATTCTTAGAGATGACGACGAAGGCAGACAACCCCTATGGTTCAGACGGATTGGCCAGCAAGTATCAGGGTCAAGACGGACCAACGCCGAGCCGTTATCAACTCGACATTTAGCATGTGGGTTGCTAATCTATGTTACCGATCAGTAATATGTAGATGGGCCTGATAGGCATGTCTGCAAATCAACGAGAGGAGAGGGAATGAGCATCCGTCTCATTGTCGGCCTAGTTATCATTGTCGTATCACTGATCCTGGTGGCGCGGCGCGGTCTCTATCTCTATAGCATCGTTCGAGCCGGCAAGAAGGTGGAGCGCGGACGCACCACCGCCGAACAGGGGGTAAAGGCGGAGGCTATTGAGGTGCTCGGCCAACGCAAGCTGTTAACCAAAACCGTACCTGGCATCGCTCACTTCTTTACCTTTTGGGGTTTCACCATCCTCCTGGCAACCATCATCGAGGCTATCGGTTCGCTCTTTGACCGCCACTTTGCGATACCGTTCATTGGCCATGACAGTTGGTTGGGATTTCTCGAAGACTTCTTCGCACTCGCGGTTCTCATCGCAGTCTGCGTCTTTAGCATCATCCGCATCAGGGAAGCTCCAGAGCATCGCAACCGCGACTCCCGATTCTACGGATCCCATACCAGAACCGCCTGGATCACCCTTGGCTGGATCGCCGCAGTCATCATCACGCTGTTCGCCTATCGTGCCTTCCAGGTCAACGCCGGTGACTTCCCATACTCAGATTTTGCGTTCATGTCCCATGTCTTGTCGATCCCCTTCCGCCACATGGGTCCGCACACCAACTACACCCTTGAGTCCATCTTCTTAGTAGCCAACATCGCGGTCATCTTTACTTTCATGATCTTTGTTGTCCACTCCAAGCACTTACACATCTTCACGGCCCCACTCAACGTTGCTTTTGCCCGACGCCCGATAGCACTTGGCGCACTCGCTACCACCCCCAACATGGACCCAGAGACGCTTTCGGAAGAGGATGTATTCGGCGTTGGAACCATCGAACAGACGACCTGGAAGCAACGCCTAGACCTACTGGCCTGCACCGAATGTGGCCGGTGTCAAGAACAATGCCCAGCTTGGGGGACGGGAAAACCTCTCTCTCCCAAACTCCTCATAATGAGTCTGCGCGAAAAGATGCTCTCTGGCACATCAAATGACGACAACCTCGTGCCCGACGTTATAGACCCAGATGTATTGTGGTCGTGCACCACCTGTGGTGCCTGCGTCGAGGCGTGTCCAGTCGACATCGAACACGTCGACACCATCGTTGATATTCGGCGTTACCAGGTACTTATGGAGTCGAGTTTCCCCTCTGAGGCAAACTCAATGCTCAGAAACATCGAAAATCAGGGCGATCCATGGGGCCTTGGCGCCAGCCACCGTGCAGACTGGATGCAAGGGTTAGACTTCGAGATTCCCATCGTCACCGATACCATCAGCGCCGAGACTGAGTACCTTTTCTGGGTGGGTTGTGCCGGCGCACTTGACGAGCGGGCCCAACGGGTGACACGGTCTATCGCCACACTGCTCCATGGGGCAGGAGTCAACTTCGCTGTCCTAGGTCCACGCGAGAGCTGCACCGGAGACCCCGCACGTCGTATCGGTAACGAGTACCTCTATCAGACGCAAGCACAGTCCAACATAGAGACGCTAAACGCCGTCGGGGCACGCAAGGTGATCGTCTCCTGTCCACATTGCTTTAACTCAATCGCCAACGAGTACCCTGCTCTTGGTGGTAACTACGAAGTTGTCCATCATTCCCAACTGCTTAGCCGGCTGATCGCGGATGAGCGCATAAAACCAACCAAGCCAGTCGATAAGACGGTAACTTACCATGACCCCTGTTATCTCGGTCGTCATAACCACGTCTACGACGAACCCCGATCTGTGCTGGAGTCGATACCAGGTGTTCACTCCAGAGAGATGAAGCGTTGTCGCGAAAAGGGCTTCTGTTGCGGAGCTGGCGGGGCTCGCATGTGGCTTGAGGAGAACATAGGAAAACGCATCAATCTAGAACGGACAGATCAAGCGCTTGAAACCGGTGCGGATGTCGTCTCTACTGCATGCCCGTTCTGCATGATCATGCTCGACGATGCCGTGAAGGCACGTCAAGCCGACGGCAGCGCAGATCCGAACAAGCAGGTGCTCGACGTCGCTCAGATCCTCACGAGTTCGCTCTAGCCTTTCTTGGCGCTCGACTTGGCTAACGGCTTGGTGATCGGGAGCCCGTTGACGCCTACTACATACCAGATGCCGCCCTTACCTTCAGCATTGATCTCGCCTGGCTTAGTGTCCAAGCGATATCGGTAAAGCGGTCTCCCTCCATACGACACCTGTTCCCATGAGTTATTAGCCGTCAACACCCCAAGGTCAGCAGCCAATATACCTGGACCGGCCTGAGGAGCACCGTTGGTAAGTTCAGGAGGAAAGGCATTTAGACAGATCTTAAAGCACTTGCTAGCGCGAAACTCATCACCAAGTCGGACGTAGAGCGTGTAACCACTTTGCGTCGTCAGTATCTGTCCGTATGGCGAGTTTCTGATGCTTATCGTAGCTGGGTACTTCGGGTCTCCATTTACATAGTTTGGATAGCTAATCGGCCCGTAGTTTGGGATTGGGAATCCGGCTCCGTCGTAGGAGGACGCTGTCTTTGGAACACCAAAACCACCGAGCAATTTTGCCGTCGCACTGCTACCAGACCCCGAGGGTCCGTTAGTGGGCGGCACCGCTGCTCCAGCAGATGCTGGACCATACTGTCCATTGGAAAAATGGCACGCCGAGAGCGTAACCGCTAACGCACCAATCACCGCTACACCCCGCAAGAACTTACCCACAACCAACATTCCTACTAGGCTAAACCAGAGTTACAGATAATAAGCCTTTCTGGGTCTTGGCCACTCAGCGAGTACCGAGGGATACACAAGAAAGAGAGTCAGGGCCGGTGGTAGAGGCGGTAGTGGTCATAGTGGTGGGTCTTGCGATCGGCACAGTTCCCCCAAAGTGGCTACGTCTTCCGGAGCCAATGGTCTTGCTCGCCATAGGAGCGCTTCTACGAGTAGCGCTTGGTGGGCACGCGAACGAAGACGTATTCAAAGTGGCCGCCTATATCGGCCTCTTCGCACTGCTATTTGGTGTCGGCGTCGAGCTCTCCGACCTAGGGCATCGCCCACTCACCCCACTCGGACTCGGCTTGGCTTCTATAGGCGCAATTATCCTCGCAGGCATCGGTATCGTCACGCTGCTAACCCTTCAGACAACACCTGGTCGCGTAGCTCTAGCGATCATCCTGAGCTCGATTCCAACCTCCGCAGGGATAGCGGCTCGACTCATAAGGCCTCACGGCACCGGAGACGGAAGTGGCTATGCCACCATCATCTCCGCTGCGGTTGCGGATGACTTCTTTGGGATTACCCTTCTCGTGTTGGCACCGCTGTTGGCAGTGGGTGCCTCTCTTGACCTGACGAGCAGCCCATCCATAGCACTCGTCGCCTCTGTGATAGTGGTCGTGGCAATGCTACTCATACGACCGCGCGGCACCCCCCTCAAGTTGGTGAAGCTCAGCGTACTCACCATTGCTGGGATTGTTAGCGGTGTCTCCGCTGCACTGCTTGGCGTCTTCGATGGACACGAAACCGCACCCCATCTGCCCAACAAGTTCCGGAGTTGGTTGCCAACCCTCGAGCGACTCCTACCGACGATGTTCTTCATGGTCGCCGGTTACGACATTCACTTGAGTCTGCTCGCCCATACTCGCGTGCTCCTCTCAGCGGCTCTCATCGTGGCGGCACTCCTTATATCACGTCTGGTTATCGCCGTCGCGACGCCGGGCGATCTCCGGGTCCGGTTGGCCGTGGGGGCCGGCATGCTCGCCAGAGGAGAGGTAACTATAGCAATGGCTCTCGTTTTTCTTCAGTCAGGTGTAATCTCAAGCTCTAACTACGCAAGTTTGATGGCGGTCGTGCTTGCGTCTACAGCCCTATCGGCGATGGCACTACGGCTAAACCGCTTAAGACGGTGAACCTTTAGAGACCTCACTAGCTGGGGGTTTCTTGATCGCTACCTTCTCGCCAAAGTGAGAGAACTGGACTGTGGAGGTAACCGTCACCTTAGTGCTCGAGGAGGAGACAAGTTCCGTCTGATTCACCTGAACCACCTGGCCCTTGCTATTGAGATAGGCGGTGAAGGTATCGGACTTCAAACCGGTCAACGAAGTCGCCATTGATGAGGTGAGCTTCTTCTTGTGTGTCGATAGATCAGAGGCCGTAAACACTCCTTGATATCCGGTCGTCGACTGGCCCAGGACCTTGATCCCAGCAACCTTCTTAACCGTGGGGGTTGCCCGTAACAAAGAGGAGATAGACCCAGGGGATGTAGCTGGAAACGGCTGTTTTTGGACATACCACTTGTTCTTGAAGTAGATCCATTCGGTCTTGCCAATACGAGTTACGCCAACCTTTTCACTCTGGCTCTGGCCAGAAAGACTCACCGAGCTCGTGAGGTTTGCAGTGGCCAGGTGTGCACTATAGTTCTGATCACCACAACCTTGCAACTGCGTGCTATCCGTGCCACTGGTAGCCTGGGTTACAAAACAGAAGTGGACCTCCTGGTTTGTTAAGGTGGCTGCATCAGCGCTAACTGGGTTAGCGCTGCTACTACTCGAGCCGCAGGCAGCCAAAAGAAGCCCCCCTACTGGGACGAGAAGAAGAAGCTTCTTCACTGTACTGATCTCCTTCCCTGACGGAACGTTAACAACAACGCCGATCGCAATGAAGCTAGTACGTA
>DAHZQE010000464.1:0-3132 GCA_027409005.1 Ferrimicrobium sp.
GGACGTGTGTTCGTTTGCCAGGTATGCAGAGTGCAATACTGCGCAAGGGAGAAGAGCGCATGTAGTAGATGGATGTTACGCTTGAAGAGAGTGTTCACCTACCTGCCCGCGAAGGCTGGCGCGTCGCCGCCGCCTATCTCACAGACGCTGACCAGGTAGGGGCAGAACACAGGGAGAATGATCTCGCAGATCAATCGTACCTCACCAGGATCGGCGCTAAATGCCGGGCGAAGAAGGCACGGCACGAACCGCTCCGAACCGTCTTCTTCCTCCTGGCGGCCGAGACGCTCAACTTTCATGATCACTTTCCTACCGGCCATGCTCGAAAGTGATCTTGATGGATACTCAATGTTCACATTCCAGGCTCTCACTCGTGGCCAGAGTGCCATGTGGGCATCGCACATCATCCCGAGCGTCGGGGCGCAGCATACTTGAGCGACAAGCCGCATGGAGAGAGGCTGCCCGCGGGGCCATTGCTGGCTTCAACCACACCGGTCCAAGCTGGTCGAAGACCATGCAATGACTGCAAAGGCCCCATCTCGTTGTACATGATTGTTCCTCTCGTCATCTGACCGCTGCCTTCACGAGCTTTCCATCAGACCGACACTATGGACCAAGACCAATGCACCAGCTTGAGCTCCCTGCGAAACATCAGACTGCTGCTGTTGCAACTGAACGGGTGTGCCCCCGGACTTGTGGCCGTACTCTATCAACTTAGGATATCACGGGTGCTCAACTAACATCCTCTCAGCTGCCTCGACGCCCCCTTAGACCCCCCTGCATCGAGCACTCTTTCAGGGACTTTCACTGCAGCGTAGGATCGTCGTAAGTGTCCGAGACGGTCATCGAGGCTGTAGACATTCCAAAATCTTGATCTCGTAATGCGCCAAATCCTGAAGAAGGAGACGACGTAGTTGTTGAAGAGCATTCAGGTCTCGTCGACGCAACAGCACACTCGATAGCTCAGCTGTTGATCTCACATTGAATGGCGGACTGGTGGCAGCATGTCGCCATGTCATACAGTTGGTCTGACGAGGACGTTGATGACTCTGCTAGCTACGTAATCAAGATCGATGAGAAGCGCTTAGCCGTCACGAGGGCGAATCCAAGCGCTTCTTCGCACTTTGATGCCGGCACTGAACCTTGGTCCAATTTATTCGATGCATTAGGAAAAGCCCGTACTGTGCCTGATCCTATATAATGCGGCTCCCCAACAAGCGGAATGATTCCATAGCTATCTGGGCCGACGCTGTGTGTATACATTGGGAAAACAATGCAGAGAAGCCTCGGGCAAGTAGCTATGATGGGTACCATCTATAGGGTGGCCTCAAGTATACATGCATGGCTGGGCTGCGGATGATCGATAGCCGCGGACGATCGGACTGGCACGACCAGGCTGCAAGCACACTGGCTACTTGCCTATCCGAGAACGAAGGGATTGCTCCCTATCACCGGGCCGAATGCACGGCATGTTTGACAGCCAGAGATTTTTTCCTTCGAAACGACTGGAGGGTGACCTCTGCGCCAAATAGGCCTCTCAAGTCTTCGAGACAGCGCCCTCCTTGCATAAGGCCAATCTTGAAAATACAAGTTCCGCAATAGGGCTCAGCCAGTAGCACACCGGCATCGAGATGGCAGTAGCTTTTGCCGATCTGTTGAGGCGCCGTGTCTGGACACGACAATGGTTGGGTCTAGTTTCGCGTAGCTTGTTACCGCTAATGTCCCTACTGATTTCGTCTGAAAGGTGCTTCAAGAGATCAGCGCAGTGGGAACCTCGCGGTAATCGGATGGGGTCAAGCAACCATGCAGTTTCGGCGCCTCTAAGACCCGCAGGGGATCTTCGCAACCCTCGACAAGCGCGAAGACGGCCTTCGGCGGTTACCTCTCAACATACCCAGCAGACCGATGACTTGGACCGGGGGATGCGATCTCGACCTTGTGGGCATATTGCAGGATGCACAAGGCACCAGATGCGATAAGGATCTCGCTTACGTTCATGCCCTCCTCAACCTGTTATCAAATTATCCAGTGGTTCCAGGTGCGGGTATAGGTGGCTATGTCATGGACCCCTCGCAGATGCAGCCGTACGTCTACGAGCCATCACGCTGGCCTGACGCTGTCCGTATACTGCTACTTGAGCCCAACGAGTAAATCCGTAGCACTACAACGATGAGGCGGGTTTCTACTGTTGATTGATGCGATGGCAGTGCCATCGGTGATCTTTTGAGAGGTACTGTTATAGAAGAAGACCTAGATGACCGCACACCATACAACGATACTCCTACACGACAAACGATCCCTCCTTACCGGTCCCCCGCGCTTAAATGAGCTGCAGGATCCGAAAAAGCTCATATTCGTATCGGATGCCGCTATCAGTCATTTTAAGCCTGCTGTCGTGGCATTTAAGATTGCTGACCGGCTTACCCGGCTCCGGGAGACACGCAGTGGCCCCGATCATCCATATCGCGCAGTGAACCACATTGTCTGTGCTGCAACTTCCGTTGTTCCTGGAGCTGGGGTGGTTCGCGAGGATCCACGTTTACTATCAAGGTGAGTTGCGGGCGAAGCCGCAAGGGCAGACCGTGTTCGTGGCAGCAAGCACCAGCCTCGACATTGGTGCCTCACAGAGGCGAACAGTGTAGCGCTCTTTCTTTCGGCGTTGTGTCGGCAGGTCGCCGCACAGGCGTGAAGTCTCGGCAATATCTCTCAGGACCCAACCTTTCCATCAAGCACCCTCTTGCCGTGTGCCCTCACCACCCCATCAAGCATTCCTCTCACCTGTCTGCAACCATCCAATCCAACCGAGACCATTGCCTCCAGCCTGCCCATTCCGCACCTCGTGTCCATGACCAGCAGACTGACCTTACCCTCCTCTCCCACTGCCCCGATCGTCAAGAACGGTAGCTCCAATTCCTCCAGCCCATTCAGATCGAGCAACGGATCCTCTTCATCCATACTTTGATCCCGACTCGGCGCCGACGCTACCGTCACCGCGCTGATGTAATCCGACATAGGCACACCGGCATCGATCAGCGCCAGCGTCGTCGCATTGACACAAGCCGCCAACAGACTCCCATCCTGACTCAACACATGCAGCGTCACACTAATAGTCGAATGCATAAACAGATGTCC
>DAHZQE010000472.1:0-2611 GCA_027409005.1 Ferrimicrobium sp.
CTCGCGAATCTCATCTACAAGGGTCTCACCAACATCAAACACGACCGCTCAAATCTTTGAGACTTGGCGATCCAGAGAGGCTTACGCGTCTCTTGGCTGTCGCCGACCGTGGCATAACGATCCGTGGCTGATCGGTTGTACATCATGTGTGCTTCACGTGACGCGTGGCCGTCCAGCCTCGGCCCCCAATAGTTCGGCTGTAGTCTCTTTGCCGATCCGTGACACGAGATTCTCGAGCGCAGACTGGTAGCGATCCGTCGCCTCGGATACCGTCCTCTCCGAAGCAGCGATAGCGGCCCCTCGAGACGCTATCGCTTAAGCGAGGTGTTGAGTGACGGCGAGACCTGCAAACATCGTGCGGTTGTCAGCCATTACCTTTTGCGCATGATCGTTCGCTGAGCATCGGTTGGACTTGCCGTCATTATCATGTCTTTCTGGTCTCTCGAGAGTCACGCAACGCGACTCCTGCTATTGATACACCATAAGGTTGGTAAGTCATCAGGAGAGTTGCACCGCCGTTGTAGTGGGTGTCCAATGTTTGCTCCGACCAACCCGAGCAATCGCAAAAAGGCGGCCCGGTGATAGACCAGTCAGCTTGCTAGCCGGTGCGGCAGGCATGGTAGCAAGCAGATCAACAGTAGCTACAGCTCGATCGACCCCAACCTGAGCAGAAGTGATCGCTCCATCCCATCGCCGATCGATATGGCTTGAGCGGGTGGCGTGCTGGCCCCAAACAATCGGGACTCTAAGCCATCGTCGTCAAGGTCTTCTCGAAGCGGCCAACACAGGCCAGCTTGCTTTGCCCGTTTGGCATAGTCAGATACCGTGCTCTTTGGGAGTGAACAGGCCTGACTGATTTCTCGTACCGGGCGGCGCTCGGGAAGTGAGAGCCTTAGCACTTCTCTGATTTGGCGCATGATGAAGCGGGGACGTGACACAACTACCTCGTCGGAAAACTCGTTGTCCGATCCAGTATGGCTACCTCAGTGGCCCACCTTGGCAAGGGGATCCGAACACTCCGAAACTCGTGTCCGGATTGGACCGAAACGGGTGTCCGAAAACCTCCGAAATCTACAACCGATACGGCGGTGTGATTCGAAAGTGCAGCTCGGGTCGTACCGAGCCTGTTAGCTGCCGAGGATTCACCGCCAACTAGAGAAAGCTACCCTCCCTAAGCGGTTCACGAGCATACGAATACTGTCAACTCATGCCGTTGGTGAGTAGCACTTGGAAAAGCTCGACTCGCATCTTTGCAACTCCATCCCCTGACTAAGCCGCGTTCAGTGAGAAATCCGACCCAGCTAATGTCCGCATCCACCACCGTTGCAGATGACAACACTCCTTGGTAGCCATCAACGAACGTCGCTTAGCTCAGCAAGACTGCTACCTACGGCAATCTAAACGATAAGCACAGACTTCCCGAATGCCTACATGTTTTCCTTTTCCGAGAAGGAGGCACGTTTTGACTCCTGAGTCGCACCGATCGCAGCCCCAAAAACGAAGCCGAGGCCGATAATTGCAAACCAAAGCCCAAATACAAAAGCTAGACCCACTAACCAAAGTCCAATGCCGAGAGTAAATGGAAAGATGGTATTCTCAGGAAATTGCCCAATTACCCCGGTAATATCCTTGGGCTCCACCTCTGTATCCTCGAGGCGCGGTTGCATTCGACGCGACCACCAACCGATATAGAGTCCCGGCATGATACCAAGCCCAGCACTAGCTAGCAACAGAACCGAACCCGTGGATTCGCGGCTCCAGAAGAAGTAGATCAGGAGGGTGAGGACAAAGAAACTACCTATACCCAGGTAAACCCGTGACTCATTCCGCACTTTCGTCACCCCCAGTCACGACGGGAACAGCATCTGCGTGTTCCGGATGATTGATATCCCAGGTTGGACGTGCCGACCGAATTGGCGGAAGAGAATGAAAGTTGTGCGCCGGCGGAGGCGACGACGTCGCCCACTCCAGTGTGAAACCATCCCATGGGTTGTCACCAGCCGGCCTCGGGCGGCGCCAGGAGACGATAAAGTTCAGCAAGAACAAGAACATCCCGATACCCATCAAATATGCCCCTACCGTCGACATTTGGTTCAAGAAGGTAAACCCATCAGTAGGCGAATAGACAGCGATACGGCGAGGCATCCCTCGCAACCCCAACAGGTACTGTGGCATGAAGGTAACCCAAAATCCAATGAACGTGATCCAGAAGTTCCACCTACCTAGCCCCTCGTGCATCAAACGACCAGTGAGCTTGGGGTACCAATAGTAGATACCAGCAAAGCCGGCGAAAATCGTAGTTCCGATGAGCACCTGATGGAAGTGCGCCACCACGAAGTAGGTGTCATGGGTATAAAAATCAATCGGAGGCGACGCCAGCATAACTCCTGTTATCCCACCCATCACGAACGCGAATATGAACCCTACTGCGAACAGCATGGAGGTGTTGAACCGAATCTGCCCCCCCCACATGGTAGCTATCCAGGTGAAGACCTTGATTCCCGTAGGAACAGCGATCAAAAGCGATAGGGCAGAGAAGAACGGCAGCAACACAGTCCCAGTGGTGAGCATGTGGTGTGCCCAGACTCCCGTCGATAGACCCGCAATCGCT
>DAHZQE010000473.1:0-8659 GCA_027409005.1 Ferrimicrobium sp.
TGAAGGACCTCAAAGACAAGGTAGGCTCTGCGCCAGATCTCCTCTTCCTCGATGCTGATGCCCCTGCAGATACACAACGACGATATCAGCAACGTCCTGATCCTCAACAAGAAAGCCGTCACCAATCAAGAAGCCCAGCTCTTCAAGTCAGAGCTCGAAAAATTCCGACCACACCAAAACCGCATACTACAAGCGAACCACAAACAGTCGTCTCTGATGAAGGAGCTCACGAAAACCTATGGGGAGCTCTTGCAAGACAAGCGAGTCCGTTCCGAGCAGAACAAGTACGAAGCATTCTCACGACAGCGGAACACCGTGCTCAGCAAGTACCGGAAAGTCCATCAAGCGTACACAGACCTGCAGGCGGGTTTGTCCCGGGCGCAGCAATTCTACGACGAGATGCGAGATACTGTAGACAGTCTGAAGCAGAACGTGGATTCCTTCGTCGAGAATCGGAGAATGGAGGGCAGTCAGCTCCTGTCCGCCATCGAAGCTTCGAAGAGTAGTGGAGCAGATCGCGAGCAGGCACGAATGAAGGAATTGATGGAGCGCATGAGCCTCAGTCCGTCAACGCAATCATCAGGCTCGCCAGCATTGCCTGGTGGAATTGGCGACATCCGAAATCCTGCTCACCGACCGCCTCCACTGCAACCGGTGTCGAGCTACAGCAGTGGTGGCGCTCAGCAGCCGGTATACAATCCTGCTGCTAGCCCGCCCATCACGCCAAGATACAATGGCATGCAGTCACCGGCCTATGGCCAGCAACCTCCGCAGTCACAGCAACCTCAATACGCCACGAACGGCTATCACCAACAACAGCAAAGACCGCAAAGTTACAACACCGCTCCCCAACAGCAGCCAGACGGCCGAGGGAGCTACAATCCAAACAACTACGGACCAGTCTCGCCACCTCCACATCAGCAGTACTTCTCGCCGCCACCTAACCAGCAATACGGTCAACAACCCTCGACGACACAATACGGACAGCCGCAGCAACAGCAGTACGGAGGCCAAAGTGTGCCATCTGGCTGGCAGCCGCCGCCTCCACCGCCCGGTCCACCACCGCAGCACGACTATGGGTATCAGGGTGGACAGTATCCGGCGGGACCAGGTGGGTATGCGAGTGATCCGAGGAGGAATCAGAGCCAGCAGCAGCCAGCGACTGGAGGGGGAGATCCGTGGGCGGGTCTGAGTGCTTGGAAGTAGGCGCGGATGAGATTGTTGGGGGAGGGATTGTCATGCATGGCGGTGTTGTTGCTCGATGTGAGGCCAGCGGCCTGGTGGGGATGTCATGTACGGTGCATGCTTGTATGTGAGTAGACGCAAATGGCAAAAAGTCAGTCAACCCAGTCGCCCTCAATGATACAGCCGCCCTCAATGATACTGGGCCGTGTAGGAACGCACAACTTCACTGGCAAAGCGACCGTGGCCCGAAGCAACATTGGACACCACACCATATTCCAACTAAGTCGCTCGACTCGGGGGAGCATCCTTGGCCATTGCCTCTCTCATGGATCTTCGCCAGGCTGGCCAGAAGCGAGAGGTATGACTGCGCATCGCATCTTCCCTCCCAGATGAACTCTGCTGCGGCAGACTCCGGCCCGCTGCCGCGACTGACGCTGTTGAGCCAATACGCTGTGCCTCACCACTGCGTTCGGAACACTCTGCCGTCACACACCAACAACACAGTGCTCGACAATCGCCATGGCCCGCCGACCTCTCTTCTTAGCCAAGTCACCTTTCACAATGGCCGACCAGCCGCCGACTCAGGACTTCAGCTCCGCTCAAGACCTAATCGAGCTCCCCCAGGAGGTGATCTCGGTCGCTGGGCGCGTCGATGCAGAAGCTCGTATACAATGAATCGCTGCTGCCAAGGGTTTTCTCGTACGTGATAGTCATGTGTGCTCTTCCAACGCAGCTCTCCACTAACGCTCACTGAAGACAAGTCAGACCCTTCCGCTTGCTTGACCTGTGTGCCGAGCTGCGAGACCGTAGTTACGAGCTCGCCTTGATTCGGCAGAAACCACTCGTGATCACCAGCTCCGACAAGCGCGAGAGCATCTGCCTTCTACATCACGCGGGCAATATTTCCGGCGTGCACTCCAGCCTCACCAGGACCTGTCGAAAGATTCGTTGCGCATCGCGCCCACCCTGAGGTGCTTTTGCGATCGAAGCGAATTTAGTGAGAAAGGGTTGTGCGGTGTCTAGCACACCACTGATTTA
Organism: Ferrimicrobium sp.; assembly: GCA_027409005.1. Taxonomy (GTDB): domain Bacteria; phylum Actinomycetota; class Acidimicrobiia; order Acidimicrobiales; family Acidimicrobiaceae; genus Ferrimicrobium. The sequence continues at coordinate 2,224 of DAHZQE010000473.1, forward strand.
GAACTCAGTGGTGTTAGAATCAGTGGTGTGAGTGGTGCGGTGATTAGCAGCAGGAGTTCTGCAACCAGACGAAGGGCTCTAGCCTCCGGGACGAAGGCTCCGTGAGAGTGGCACAGGCCGATGGCGCGTAACTGGCAGTTCCTGTGATGTTGTCAGATAGGCCAGATGGCGGTCGATCGAACGGCGCTGAAGTTGAATGCTGTGACACTGGAGATGAAGGCTGCGGGATGCTAGCTGGCTTCTAACAATCAGGGCACCACTACACAGTGTCTTCGTTCTACGACATGAAGCTTCCGGCGTCCTTATTGTCGTCGTATTCACTCTCGCGCGTAGAGGAACCACGGGAGTCTGTAATCAAGGTGGCCTTCAAGGTCATATCGAGGCTCTGTTGAACATTTCTGGAGATCATTTGGCTACGTTGCTGTATGAAGGATCTTGCTTCATGAACGCCGAGAACGCAGGCGCTGGCTGCATGCTGTAGGGTTTCATGAATGAATTCCCGCTGCAGTGGGCTTGAGAGCCCACCGGGGAGTCAGGCGTGCACAGGTAGCATAGACCGATTGCAGCTAGTGCCGGCATGATCCGTCTCTAGCGTGCATTCAGACCGGTGTGACGTATCCACCGAGCAGCAGCTCCAGTCCCCAGCCAACAGCCAAGGTGGAGCAGTGTAGGAGAGGCAGCAAGCAGCCAGTGCCAAGAGCCCCAACCGCATGATCAGCAGCCTTGACACTGCTCACTGTCCAGAGTCATACGATCTAGACCCCATCCCAAACACCGTACTCGCGCTGCGCCGCGACGCCAATAAGTGAACCACTCACTATATGTCTTCGTATTCCTTGGACGCCTGGTTACAGTACTTCAACCTCATCGCGCCCAACACCTCTAATCAGACCTACGACATCGACTCCATATCGATCATCATGGCCAACAAGGACCTCAAGACTATGGTGCCGCAGCCCAAGGTGTATAAGCGGCCACCATATACCACTGAGGTACCCGGTGTAGAGAAGACCAAGGGCGAAACTATCCCGCGACGAAACGTAAAGACCAAAGATGCTTTGGCAGTGACGCCCGACCCGGAGACGAAGACCATCTTCGATGTGCTGAAGCGCTCGAGTGCAAAGTACGGCAATGCCAAGGCGCTCGGGAAGCGGCGGCTGATCAAGATGCATGAGGAGACGAAGAAGATCAAGAAGATGGTGGACGGCAAGGAGCAGGAAGTCGACAAGAAGTGGACGTACTTCGAACTGTCAGAGTACGAATACATGTCTTTCACCGAGTACGAGCAGCTCGCGCTGAAGGTTGGATGTGGTCTCAGAGCTTTGGGCATGAAGGCGGAGGATCGCGTGCACCTCTTCGCTGCGACGCATCCGTACTGGTTGGCAACTGCACATGGATCACAGAGTCAAAGTATGCCAATTGTCACTGCGTACGATACCCTCGGTGAAGAGGGGCTCAAGCACTCGCTGCTGCAGACGAACGCCAAGGCCATCTTCCTCGACCCCCATCTGCTCACCAAGCTCATTAATCCACTTAAGGAGGCCAAAGATATTCAGCACGTCATCTACAACGACGATGATGCAGTCAACAGCAAGACTGAGCCGGAGAAGGTTGAAGCCGACATCAAGAAGCTGAAGGATGCGCATCCGCATTTGGCTGTCAGGAGCTTCTCCGAGCTCATAAAACTGGGCGAGGACAACCCTGTCGAGCCCACACCACCCAAGCCAGACGATCTCTGCTGCATCATGTACACATCTGGAAGCACTGGCGCACCCAAGGGTGTCCTGCTGAGCCACAAGAACGTCGTCGCAGCCATCTCCGGCGTCAACACCATCGTCGGCGACTATCTTGGCCCTGGTGACGGTCTGCTCACTTATTTGCCGCTCGCTCACATCCTCGAATTCGTCTTCGAATCCGCTTGTCTCTACTGGGGTGGCACCATGGGCTACGGGAACCCGCGCACCATCGCCGAAAGCAGCGTCAGGAACTGCCGCGGTGACATTGCCGAGTTCAAACCTACCATCCTGGTCGGTGTGCCAGCGGTCTGGGAGACCGTCAAGAAAGGCATCATGGCCAAAGTCAGCAAGCTCTCCGCGGTCCAGCGCAACATGTTCTGGGGCGCCTTCAACAGCAAATGCTTCCTCATGAACAACTCCTCGTACCTTCCGCTCTCGGGCGTCGGCACCAGCATCATCGACACCGTCGTCTTCAAGAAGATCCAAGAAGCTACCGGCGGCCGTCTGCGCATCTGCATGAATGGCGGTGGACCGGTGGCAAAGGAAACCCAACGCTTCATCTCCATGTGCATTGCGCCTATGATCTCCGGCTACGGCTTGACCGAAACAGCAGCCATGGGTGCCCTCATGGACCCTCTGGCCTGGACCGACAGCGCAATCGGCGAAGTCACTGGAGCCGTGGAGATCAAGTTAATGGACTTCCCCGACGCAGGATACTACAGCACCAACAACCCGCCTCAAGGCGAGATCTGCATCCGCGGCGCCTCAGTCGCCAAGGGCTACCTGAATCTCGAGAAAGAGACGAAAGAATCCTTCACAGATGACGGATGGTTCCTGACAGGCGATATCGGCGAATTCGACAGCTCCGGTAACCTCCGCATCATCGACCGCAAGAAGAATCTAGTCAAGATGGCGCATGGAGAGTACATCGCCCTCGAGAAATTGGAGAGTGTGTACAGGAGTTGTCCGGTCGTGGGCAATATCTGCGTGTATGCGGATCAGAACAAGAACAAACCTATTGCTATCGTGGTGCCCGCTGAGCCAGCGCTGAAGAGTCTGGCGGAGAAGACCGGGGTGCAAGGGAATGGTCTGGAGGATCTGTGTCATGACGAGAAGTTGAACGCGGCGGTATTAAAGGAGATGCAGAATGCAGGCAAGCAGGGTGGGCTGACGGGGATTGAGATCATTGAGGGCGTTGTGTTGAGTGATGAGGAGTGGACGCCGCAGAACGTGAGTACCGCACTAGCCCGACGATTGGGTCGTGAGACACTGCTGACCTGCGATCCAGGGACTGGTGACGTCGGCACAGAAGCTGAATCGGAAGGGCTTGGTTGAGAAGTACAAGAAAGAGGTCGACAAGGCCTATGGCGGCCAGTAGAGCGAGCCAGCTTGGTCGGCGGCCGAGAACGTGAAGATTGAGACTGCGATCAAGCAATCTGACGAAGTGACGGTAAGCGTGCGGGCGTTTGCAGCGTGGATGATATCCAAGTTTGTAATGTATTTGTACACTTGGGCATAAATTGGGTATCTCTCCTTACCACATGCAGAGTCGAACCGCCGCTGTTGTATGCTCGTGTCTTCCACTGCCTGGCGTGGCGGGCGGCCTTCGTCTTCATGCGCTTCCTATGCATTTCAGCACGCTGAAAGTGACGCAAGTCCGTAAGAGGGTCGCAGATCGATTCTGGGAAGCTGAAAACGATCGATGACTCTCGTGGAAGCCCACCATCGTGCTGCCTGGCTGTCGAACACTGGCCGCGGTCTATCCCACATCTCGACACCAGGCAGAAACCGTCACGTGCGGCTTCATTCCACTTCCGTGGGTTTGTACTTCTCGTAATAATCCTGCATCTGCTTCACCTCCTCATCCCTCCCCAGCCCCTTCATGCCCTCAATCAAGTCCTGCAACGTCAGCACCGCCATAACCGGCACGCCCGTCTCCCTCCTCACCTCCCCAATCGTACTGCCCCTCGGCGTCCCATCATCGCCCTTGCCTTCCTTCTCGCTCTGGCTCGGCATCTTCTCCTGCCTGTCAATCGCGACAATGATCCCCACCAGTTTGCCGCCCTGGCCCTCGATGATCTGCAGCGCTTCGCGAATAGCCGTCCCGGCGGTCATCACGTCGTCAATGACTACGACTCGCTTTCCCTTCAGGCTTTCGCCGACCATCAATCCGCCTTCTCCATGATCTTTGACTTCTTTCCGGTTGAACGAGTAGCCTACGTCTCCCCATCTTGCCTCGTCGAGACTCGCAAGCTTTTCGGCGGTCGTGGCGCAAAGCGGGATACCTTTGTATGCCGGTCCAAACAATACGTCGAAATCCCACTCTGGGTTTTCTTTTGCGAAGCTATCGATCGCTCGTGCGTAGGCGGTGGAGATGGCGCGGATCAACCGTGCGCGGCAGAAGAGACCACAATTGACAAAATATGGTGATACGCGGTTGGATTTGAGGGTGAAGGAGCCGAAGGTGAGGATGTTGGAGTCGAGGGTAAGTTTGATGAGCTCGGACTTCCAGGCCGGGAGGGCTGTGGAGGACGACATGGTTGTGCTTTGTTGGTGTTGCCCAATGCCAAGATGAGATGGTTGATGGAGGGGAACTTTTTGGCGGAGGTGGAGGGCTTATCGATACGGTCGAGGCCTGAGACGATCTGAGAAGGCACGCAAATGGCCCGTGCGGGCTCTTCTTTCCCCCAACATAGTACAATATTGACGATGTAATGTGACCGCGGCTGTGGCTATGCGTCGAGGATTGCAGCATCGGGACTGATGATCTGCCTCATTCACCATGCAAGCATACATTGCGGCACTGGGCGAAGAAGTAGTGGATGCAAATGAAGGCGAGTGAAGAGACAATCGGTCACAGGGCGACCCGCTAACACCATCCAGAGACCTTCGACCTTTTCTCCGAAGGGGCGGAATTATCCGACCTGGGCATGATAGACCCTGCGGCTGATGAGTTGTATCTCAATCTTGCGGGAAGACAGTTCAGCATCAAGCAATCACCTGGACTTCTACAGTCAAGCAAGGACGAAGGGACGACCGGGGCTGCAGTCTGGCAGACATCTGTCCGACTGGCACCGTGGCTCGCGGCGCCCGACAATGTGCTGTTCCGCTATGAGATCATCGGCAAAGACTCCACTGTCCTGGAGCTCGGGTCCGGGGCTGGCAGTATCGTCCCTTGCGTCCTCGCACCTCGAGTTGGCAAAGTCATTGCAACAGATCAACAGCACGTGTTGAAGCTTCTGCGCGCCAACGTCGACAAGAACACGGCTGAAAATATTGACGACCGAGGTCGACGACCAGACAAGAGGCAAGTCCACGACAAGATCCAGATCTTCGCCCTCGATTGGGAGGAAGACGACGTGCCGAAGCAACTGGCGAGCAAGGGATTGACCGACGGCGTAGACCTGGTGGTAGCGAGCGACTGTCTTTACAACTATGCTCTGATCGGCCCGTTCGTCCAAACATGCGTCGACATCTGCTCACTTCGGAAGTTTGCGGCCGGCGATGACTCCGAACGAGCGACCGTCTGTCTCATCGCACAGCACCTCCGCCAAGCCGAGGTCTTCGAAGAATGGCTCACTCTCGCAATGAAGTCGTTTCGCATCTGGCGGATGCCGCGGGAGCTGCTCTCGGACGGTCTCGAGGGAAGCAGCGGGTTTGCAGTCCACGTCGGAATCCTGCGATAAGAACTGGGCTACTAGGGAAAACGTCCCGGCGGAGCACGTCCTCCTTCAACCGTCCGCCATCGCTTAGCAATGGCACACCAGCCGCTCAACTGTGTTTTGTCCTTTGGCAGGTCAGTCTCGCAGTCCAGTATTCCTCTTGAGCGGACAGCCTTCCCGACTACCGCGCCTTACCCCATATCTCCACGGGCGCCCGACCGTAGTATGCAGAGTACGTACTGGTCGGCTACTGCACTCCACCATCTAGTGCCCTGCCGACTCGGAGACGCTCACCGCCACCGGGGAAGCCTTCTGCTTTGGCCGCAACGTTCATTTTCACGACACTGGGTCGGCAAAGGAAACCTTCCAGGGCCGGGAATACCACCGAAATGACAGGCCCCCCCACGCACCCGATCCGTCGCGTATTCCGCCTCCACACTTCGTCATCGATCAGACCTTCGCTTCGCATGCCCTTGGCCCCCCGCCTTGAAGCGACGTGGCTGCACCCGACTTCGTCAGCAGATCAAGGGGAAATTGGATGATGCCCGTCGCTGACCTCATCACCACCTCGCAACAATCCCACAACGAAGCATGTGGATCGGCATGCCGCGCGCCAGATCACCACCAAGGCTTCCCTACCTTATCACCAGCCACTGGCCAGCAAGCCCCAAGCGCGCTCCAGACAGTGACCACGTTTAGACCTGCCCCATTTCTCATTCGGCCTCTTGCGGACGTAAACCCCGCCCCCCCAAACATCACTGCCCAGTCATCAGGCGCACATGCAGAGTGCTACACGTTGAGGAGATGACGACTGCCGTGCAGATTGTTGAGACCGCACGATTCGGGCGGACGTGACCGGCCTGGAAGCGGGAGCAGGCCCCAGGCGCAAGCGCGATAACAACTTGCGCAAAAGCAAAAAAAAAAACACAAAAAATAGACATCGTCCGGGACAAAGGAGGCGTGCGGAAATGCATGCAGCCATGCGACGGGGTACCTCGGAACCTCAGCAAGCGGGGACGTGAGAGGGCGACGGGTCTT
>DAHZQE010000477.1:0-6250 GCA_027409005.1 Ferrimicrobium sp.
GCGCCGGGTCGATGAAAGTCGGGTGTGCTGCTGATGATGATGCCGTCGCATTCCTGCCATCGGAGGTGCTGCGTCGGAAACTGTTCATATTGGCCATGTGAAATTCGAGATCATGTGTTGGGGTGGTGGCAGTGCGAGAGATGGCGGAAGCGGACCAGCGCTCCGCCGCATCGTCTTCGTGGAGGAAAATTCGCGAATTATGTCTGCCGAAAGATGCGCAGCGATGGGGGGTTTTCTCTTTTGGGCGGCGGCGAAAGATGTACTTCTCTTCCTCCGCCTGGTGATTTGGACCGCGTCGAGGCTGGTGGTCGCTTGAAGATCGGTCGGAGGTGCGTGGGGCGAGTCGCTGTGGAAAGAGGGTCTGGACTTGAGTCAGACGGGCGAGTGGTGAAGGAAAGCCGGACGATCATCTGTGGGACGTCGAGGAAAATTCCCGAGTGACCGTACCTGAGCCCCAGATCTACGTTCGCTATGTGGCGGTATTTCTGACGAGTTGGTCCGGCCGCTGCCTATGCTGGCCAGGCCAGCATTTCCGAAGCTTCAGACGATCGGGATGCCGTGGCGCGTCGCATTGGATGGGTCCTCCTCCTTGGCACGCATTGGAAGAGGCCGGCGGACTGCCGCTTAACCTCCCACCCAGTACCCAGGTCGTGTCACACAGCTCCCGGTACCTTTTCCCGAGTCATCTCCGTCCGATGGTGTACCGACCCGAACGCCTTGCGCCCATCTGGTCCGGAAATATGGCCAGACGAGCGCGGCAGCGGAGCGGACCCCCGGCGGACACGCAGTAGCACGAGTTCCAGCTCCGTGGCATATCGCGCTCGGTGCTTAATTTGCCGCTGCCACCAATTGCGGCAGGATCACGGCTCAATCCGAGAGGACTAAGGATAACGCGGATACGAGGTCATTTATACCCTGAATGCTCTGGAGCGCGTCGGCGGAACGCCGCAGATGCAGGGAAAGGCACCCCATTCTGCACAGCCTGCAATTGCCTGCATCTCGTCTGCCTTTGCCCGCCGTTTACCGGCGAGCGATAGGATCCGTTGCCGCAGACCCAAATCTTCTTGCTGCCCAAACAGTATGCTAGGCCGCCTTACCAGGTGCAACTTTCCTCTACGTGTGCTCTATCATACAACAATGCGCAGGCTCCCAGCAATGACGAAGGGGAAAAAGCACTTCCTTTGAACGCCTTGCATGGGTATTGCTTTCCCGTCCATACTGCATCCCAACATCTGCAGCTCGCGAAATCTAATCATCCCATTCCTCGTTCAACTCATCAATAAGCCTGTTCTCCGCATCGCTGTCGCTCCGGCTTCTCCCTCGCCCGTAACCAGAGCCATTCAGATTCCCGTTCACGCGCTGATACCCTCTCCGCGAAGGGAGGAAGCGCGTGCACGACGAACCCATGATGATGACCAGATCCTAGGACCGCTCATCAGTTGCCCGCGCCGTCTTTGTCAGATAGTGACCCGACTCACCTTGAAGAATCCCAGGATGCTACTCCATAGGCCATAATTCGGCAATTGCTGCCAGCCCCGCTGATGCAGCACCATGCGCGAGTACACGCAGCCTCCTACCAAGTACACAATCACCCCGATCAGCACAATCACCCCGAAGACTCCCACGGGCGAGAGCGTCTGCTTCGCCACCTCTATCCCGCCACAGCCCGCGGACGTCCGCGCTTCAAACACATACGTGCACTGATCCGGGTCCGCGCCGACGAAACTCAGCGTAAGCAGCGGATTCAGGGGCTCGCGGTCGCACAAGAAAGATATGATCGTATTCTTCCGCCGGATCTTGCTGATCGGCTTCTTGGCGGGCCGCTTGTCCTCGTCATCGTCACCATCTCCGCCAATGATCTCCCGCAGGCGCAGATCCTCGACTTTGTGTGAAGCCTTGGGCGCGTCCGGGCCGCAGGGCGAGCCGTCGGTGTAGTTCAGGACGAGCTTGCGACCGCGAAAGATTGGTGCATGGTTCTCCTGTCTGCCCACAGTCCTCCGTCAGAATCGCGCCAGGCGTCAAAGGTCTGAAGGGCACGCTTACCCTAGCGAGTACACCTTCCCACCCGCCTCGTAGAAGGCGCTTATGTTCCTCCATTGGCTCTTCTCCACGCCCACCACGCCGCCTCGTTCTTCCAGGTCTTCCAATACCGCGCCGCATACGTTCATGGTGAAGTTGTACCCGATATCATAACCCGAGGCATTCCAGCTGTTGGTTCTGGGATGCTTTGCCTTACTCTTCGCCGGGTCTTGCAGGTGCAACGGGTTGAGATCGAAGAAGGCATGGCTAGTCGGACTGCGAATGGTACATGGCTGAGGCGCGGGCGATTCTTTGGGCGAGGAGGCTGCGGCCGAGACGGCGGAGAGGGAGAGGTAGAAGGCGAGGGAGTGGTAGAGGAGGCGATTCATCGTTGCAGTCTTCTTCCTGTGACTTGCGACGTTGGAGGGTGATGGCCGAAAGGACGCAGTCTATGGCAGGACGAGCAGCTCCACGCCATCTACCTGTCTTCCCCAGAAGGTGGCCATGCACGCCTCATTGAGTGGCTTGTGGTTTGTGGTTTGTGGCTTGCAATCTGTGGCTTGTGCCACTGGCAGTGATCAGCGTGCAGTAATCCTCCAATCACATCTCCCGCGTGCCGGCCGTGTGCCTCGGCGAGCTTCGAATATATCGATTGATCTCGATTCCACTAATTTCCTGCCCCATCACCTATCACACGCACCCCCATACCACCCCCGGTGCTATGGCGACCAACCGACCCCACTCCTCCGTCCATCCCTCACGCGCCGAACAAGTACCAGGCGAGCCCTCCCGCAAACGACAAAAGACCAAGCCCGCGCACATTACCGGCAAATCCTTCAAAAAGGCGCATACAGTCTCCGACCTCAAGGCTTCGATGCGATCACTCAAGCGACTGCTGTCCCACAATGTAGACTTGCCTCCTACTGTCCGTGTAGAGAAGGAGAGGGAGTTGGCGACAGCGCAGTACGAGCTCGAAGTCCAGGAACGAGCGAAGAAACGAAGTGAGGTGATTGGCAAATGGCATAAAGTCAGATTCTTTGAGAGGCAGAAGGCTGGGAAGCGGGTCAAGAAGCTCAAGAGGGAGATGGCGAATTGTGAGGATGAAGGCCAGGGGAGAGAGCTGGAGAAATGGCTGGAGGAGGCGGAGGTGGATGTGAATTATGCCGTCTACTTCCCGTTGGAGAGGGACTATGTGCCGCTGTTTCCTAGGCGGAGACACGACGGGGAAGAGGTTAGTGAGAATCCAGCGCCAAATGCTGCTGTGAGTGCTGGATGGGGGAGGGAAGGTGATCCCGGAATGTGGGAGTTGGTCCGGAAGTGTATGAAGGATGGGACATTGGCAGATCTGAGGGAGGGCCGGTTGACGAGCGAAGGCGGTGAGGCAATCCGGAAGCCGGAGGAGAGGGTCAGGGAGACGGTGCAGGTTAAGAAGCAGAGGAACAAAGATGAAGTGCAGATGCCTGTGGTGGTGGGGAACCGGAGAGAGAGGAGAGCAGCAGCTGCTGCTGCTGCTGCCAAGGCGGCCGTGAGCGAAAATGAGAGCGAGGATGGCTTCTTTGAATGAATGCTGCACTGCAATATCAAGCCTGACGAAAGGGTCACTGTGTGGAATGCTCCAGACGGCCATGATTTCTTGACTATCAAGATCCTCCAAACTCCTGACGTCCTGCGTCCGAGATTAGATACTCGTCCCTGGCGACACAATCAGCGTTGTCATTCCGGGGCACAGTACATCGTCGTACCTCTCATCGGCCCACCTCATCGCCGCCCAAGCAATTGCAATCGGCACGCCCTTGTCGAGCGCGAGGGCGAGATCCACGACACCGAGCGCAAGGTCAAACGTGCGCCGAGGCCGGCCAGGCACAATCACGATATCTTGAGCCAGCAGCGCGTGTCTGGCCTCTCGAGCGTCTGCACGGGCCGACCTGTTGCGGTCAAGCCGTGAGCGCTGTGACCCGTATCCATCATCGCAGGGCTGTGGGTCGCGGCCCCCCCTGCGATCTTTGATGACGACGTAGGTCAGCTTCGAATCGGCTCCCCTGGTTTTAACCAGTGTGGAGTTGTTCCTGAGATCCACGGATTAGACGGTACTGGAAGTTGCACCCTCGGACTGTGTGTCTTCGTCGTGATCTTGAGAGAGCTCTGCCTTTTGCAAGGCCTCGTGTGCGAGCGGAGTGGAGAGGCTGACGCCATTGGGCCTTCGAGGATGCCACTGCGTTTTCTGAGTTGATGGTAGCTCCGGCTCTGTGGGGAATGCGAATCTTCTGGTTGCAGATTCCGATGGTTACAGTGCCGAGAGAGCGGACGAGAAAGTAAATTCAACTGCTGCCATGCTGCTACGCGCCGGAGGGGCATTGACTTCGTGCGGTGAGGGAAGATAGCCACCACTGTGCCTCGATGGCGCGTGTGAGCCATGCGGGCGGCTTCCCATGCTGGGCGAGAATGTTATTGGCGGCATGATGCTGCACCGCGACATACTTTCCTTGTGCCTGATCGGCTTGTTTGAAGGTCACGTTTCGGTTGACGAGCGTAGATCGCCACGCTTCCTAGATGATGAAGTCAGGTCGATGTGAGAAGATGCTGTCTGGCGTGGCACCCCCGAGATCTCCGAAGAGCGGAGCGGGAGTGGCCGGCGAGCCGAAGCCGATCGTGGGAGTCTCGTCATCCATTTGATGCGCGAGACTCACGACATACTCGAGCACACTGCTTCCGCCTGCCAAACCCCCTTCCATCTGCTCATCCCGACATCCGGAAACTGGATGGTAGCGGTCTTGTTCTGGACGCCTCTCGCCGTCTAACCTAACGTCTCTCATCATGGCAACCATCCTCCGCCGCCCCCAAACCCTGGCGCGGACATCACGACAGCTACTGGAAGCCTACTCCCTTTCACAGACGCTCGCGCGAAGACCCGCCAGCCTTCCGCGACCCCTTTATGCCCTTGCACGCAGCCGACCATACTCATCACAGAAGCCAGATGGCGAGCAAGATGGCCGACAGATGGACAAGGAGCCCGGAAAGGCGCCGAAGGGCATGGAGCATCTGTATAGTCAACAGTCGCCCATGTCTCCAGGTCAACCGCAGCCGCCGAAGAAGGACGACGATGGCCCGCTGCCAGGTCGGGCGAAGCTGACCAAGGCAGAGGAGCAGGCGCTAGACGATGTATTCGGATTAGTAAAGAAGGGCATGCCTGCTTCGATGGCGGAAGACCTTGACAAAGCGCTTGCGAGATTAAAGAAGGATGGCATGCCCGAGGAACTACGACAGACCATCAAGGAGTGCAAAGATCAGGGCATGTCGCCTGCGCGAGCCGCCAAGCTGTGGCGGCTCACGACACAGATGACTCGGCAGACGGTGGAGAGCGAGATGAATGCGCGGGAGAAGGAGGATGCGCCGAAGCAGCAGACGACAGCAGACCCCGGCCCTGGCACGTCGGATCAGAGCAAGCAGAGCAAGAAGAAGAAGAAGCCAGAAGACACTTTTGGCGCAGACGGCGTGTTCAAGTTCGACCTAGCCAACATTCTCCTCTCTGCTTTCGTCGCCTACTTATTCTTCCGATTAGTCATGCCGACTGAGAATAGCCGCGAGATTACTTGGCAAGAGTTCCGGAACACCTTCCTCGACAAGGGTCTGGTAGAGAAGCTGGTTGTCATCAATGCGAATCGCGTGCGAGTGCACCTACACCGGGACAGTGTTGCAAGCATGTACCCTGACTCCCCCGCCGCTCAACCTGGCTTCTATTACTACTTCTCTATCGGCTCTGTTGAGGCTTTTGAGCGGAGGGTGGAAGAGGCACAGAACCAGCTCAACATCCCTACCAGTGAACGCATACCAATCTCTTACCACGAGGAAGGCAGCTGGGTCAACACATTCCTCGCATTTGGCCCAACACTTCTGTTCATTGGTGCAATATTCTATCTGTCGAGGCGTGCTGCGTCCGGCGCGGGCGGCGGACAGGGTGGCATCTTTGGCATGGGCCGGAGTCGAGCAAAGAAATTCAATCATGAGACCGACATCAAGGTCAAATTTGCGGACGTGGCCGGCATGGACGAGGCGAAGCAGGAGATCATGGAGTTCGTTTCCTTCTTGAAGGAGCCGCAAAGATTCCAGAAGCTTGGCGCCAAGATCCCGCGTGGTGCTGTGTTGTCTGGACCGCCCGGTACTGGTAAGACCCTGCTGGCCAAAGCCACAGCTGGCGAGTCCGGCGTGCCTTTCTTCTCCGTCTCTGGTTCCG
>DAHZQE010000483.1:0-3663 GCA_027409005.1 Ferrimicrobium sp.
GGACGGTGGTCGCCGTTGGAGTGGTGGTGGCATCGCTTGCCCTTCCGCTGACAGCCACAACGTCCACCACTGCCATGATTGGCCTCATAATAATGCACATCCTGATTGGAGCTGGGTTCATACCGTTTATGTACCGGTCGAGTCTATCGAGGTCAGTGCGCAGACTCTAAGCACAAAGCACTCTCGGCGCAATACGATCGGCGCACAATGTCGGCGTCGATGTGAAAGAGATGCAAGGTCCTTCGCGTGCTGGATGTTCAGTCCAGCTCTTTGTCTGCCATCATCCATCGTTCGGAGGACCTTGCCTACTCCTCCGAGGTGGCATCCTCCCCGCCCTTAAGGAGGGGCTTCCAAAGCGGCGTACGCAGCTTTGGGCGTAGTGGTGCGCTTCACTGTGAAACTAAGTCGCTGCAAAGTCTCTATGTCATCTTCTTCACAACTCCGCAGGGATCCGACATCACTCTTATGGATTGCAGAAGGCGCACTGCGTCGGATCCGCCAGTGAGGCGATCGGCGTCCGTATCCGCTCCCCACATCGGGAACAGCCCTCGACAATCGCTCGATCCAGGCTGGTCTCTGCACCACAGGCTCGGCAAGGCAATCCAGATTCATGCTCCAGCAGGCCAAAACCCGGACACGAGCAGCTTGGACAGCGACGCGCTAATCGTTGGGCGAGCCGATCTGCGGCCTCACGAATCACCGTTCTTCGTGTAGGGCATAGATGGGCACGCTGATCGGTCTCGATGACTACCTCTCCATCGGTGGAGATCCCGGATATCCTAAAGAGAGCATCTTTCAACTGCTCGAGAGTAACGATACCCTTGACGAGATCGCCTAGATCTCCATCGCCTCGTCTCACGATTAGGCCTTGGGCGGGGAAATCTACACGTTGCAAGAATCTAGTCAGATCGTCACCAACTCGAGCTCGAGTCGAGGCCACCACTGTCTCGAAGCTCATCGCCTCCTCTACAACCACCAGCCCTAACTCGACATCGACAAACCCGATGAGCTCATGATCGTAGGTCAACACAGGCAGATCTGGGTACGGTCCGAGTGTCCCCTCTGATGCAACTCCCCGCGGCAATCCAGCAGCGATTAGGCCGGCACGAGCCTTGGCGAGCACAGTATCTCGGGCAGATCTCTGCCGAGGAACTTCGCCTGCGAAAGTACCAAAGCGGTCAGTATCGAGCGCAACGACACGGGTGACTAGACCGACACCAAAAAGGGGAGGAGCTATCTCCCGCTCTTTGCCGTGTCGAGTCGCAAGCGCCACCAGTGCACCATCCCAGGGAGTAAGAGACGTTTCCATGATTGGCTAGCTATTGTGTCTTATTGTAGATCCAAAAACTCATACGAATCTCACGCTATCCGCGCTGGTCCAAAGAAGCGCCATCAATCCCGGAGCTTGCGACTGCTGACCGATCCGCGCTTGATCTCACCTTTTATTCCCTTGAGCTTGTATGCAACAATCTCCACCCCACTGGTCATGGCTGATTTCAACCAACTCCCGCAGCGCCGTGACCATCGTAGAGGATCGGGAGAACGGGTCAAGACACGCTCGATGGGCGCCTGAAACAGATGATGCAGGGCGATAGCGACGACGATCGCAATGCCAAGGTAGCCCGCAAAGACGAGAACTCCCTCAAGGCCGCCGCTATTATTCCAGACTCCTAACGGTTGCACCAACAAAAACAATGGCTTATGGACCAAGTAGAGCTCGAAAGAGATCACACCAAGATAGGTGAGTTTGCGACTTGTCAGTATCGATTCATCATGGCGAAGATCCTTAGAAGCAGCAGAAACCAGCATGGCCACGAAGGCCGGCAACGCCACCAAAAGCACCAACGGTCGTGGTAGTCCATTGTTGTGATAGAGCGAGTAGAAAGCACCCACCGCTACTAGCGCTCCAAGCCAGACAAGTGCAGCAGCGAAGACAAGCGTGGGTTTAGGGAATCGTAGGCCGCCTGCAACCGCTCGAGCCATCAACATACCAAGCAGGAAGAATCCAAACTGGTAGGGAGGAAAGACAAAGAATAACCAATAGCGAACCGGCTCAGATACGCCAGTTAAGTTCGCGATGAGCGGAGCCATAACGAGGAGCAATAACGTAACAGCACCCAAGGTCCAAAATCCGGTGGTCCGCAGTCGCTTCACTCCTGCTAACACAAATGGGAAGACGAGGTAGAAGAAGATCTCGCACGACAGCGACCAACTTACCCCATTACCGCCAAAGTAGATTCGTTGGCTTGGCCACCACGCCTGAAGGAGGGTGAGTTCTAGCACCTTGCCCTTGACTCCAGGAATACGTTCATACTGAGGAAGTGCCAGGTAGGCAAATACCATCAACGCAAGTGTGATTGGGTAAAGCTTGGCAACTCTGCGCCACCAAAAACTGCGTACCTGTGGGCGTCGGTTCGCCCACGCCCAGGTCAAGACAAAGCCAGAGAGGAGAAAGAAGAACTCGACACCGCCATAGCCATAGACTTCAGCCTTGCGCAACACGCGAACGCTGGTGAAGAAATAGCCAACATGGCAAAGCACCACACCAATCGCTGCGAATAATCTCAGTGAGTTCAGTCTTGGCAGTCGCTGTGAGCGCTGCGGTTGGACAGACTTGGCGGGTTGAATCCCCTTGGCAGGCACCGTCGCAGTTGTCATGACCCACCCGAATCTACCGGCCCAACCTCATTCGATTCGTAATCGTCTCTGTGAACCGTAGTAAAATCGAGTTTGCTAGCAACCTCGACTCCTGCTTTACGCAGGTTCAATCCGCAGGAGCGCTCCAGCTCCTTCCAAGAGGTTAGAAATCCATGATCCTGGTCATAACATACCTGGGTTCTTTAGTAGACTGACCTTCTCCTCACAACATTTGGTTGAGCATCCTCTGTCAGCCCATGTGGTCGCAGAGAGAACTTTGGGACACCACACCTCTCCCTCCAACAAGTTGCTAACCAATGAGCTCCTACCCCGTCCAAACACAGGGGTTAAGTCGAGTCGACAAGCGCCCTTACCCGTCAACTAGGGACGAAAACCAGCTCGTATCAGGAGCTTCACACGCTTGGTTCGACTTACCACAGCCCGAGCGGTAAACACGTCATAATTAACTCGCTCAATCTCATCTAGTATCGCTGCATATAGGTTGCGAGCAGCTCGAATACACCGAAGTGCCCTCCCTTGCAGGTAATCATCACCTGCAAATGAGTCTGAATACCAACCCCGAGTTCTCGCAATTTCGAAGGCCATCAGCTCGCGAAACTCATCCGTAACCCTGCGAGAGCCAAAAGAGTCCCAGGCGCCAAAGCGCTCGATGTCCTCCTCGGGGATGTAGATGCGACCACGATTGAGATCTTCCCCAATATCGCGCAGGAAATTAGTCATCTGGAAGGCGTTGCCGAGCGCTCGCGCCGGTGCGCGCGCACCTGGATCATCAGCCCTAAGAATAGGGAGCATCATCTCGCCAATCACTGCGGCCGAACCGTCCATGTAGGCGAGTAGGTCCGCAAGACACGGGTAGCGACTGACGAGAAAATCCTGACGCATCGAGGTAAGAAAACGCTCGAAGTACTCGATTGACATACCAAAATGCTCGATCGTCGCAATAGTGGCCGCCAGAATGGGATCTTCAGAGCTACCGCGGCACACCTCCGTCAAGAAGCGCTCACG
>DAHZQE010000489.1:0-3435 GCA_027409005.1 Ferrimicrobium sp.
GAACCTCTGACCCCTTGCGCGTCATGCAAGTGCGCTACCAGCTGCGCCAACGGCCCGTGCGCTACACTCTATAGCCTTTGGCGCCTCAATCGGGCCATCAGACCCTCCACACTCAAACAATCGAGACCTTATTTGGAAGGATGCAACCGAAGACGGCACAGCGAGCGAGCACGATCAGGGTGGGCCTATATTGGCGCGTCCACAACACGCCTCTCAAAAGCTGGGCGAAAATGACTCATAATTCAAATACTGCATAGCATCATGGAATGCGGTAGCTTGTGGCAGGGCATGCTAATCACTCAGTGGCCGATCCACAATGGCGACAGATCTTGTGAGATCGAAATATCCGAGCGCTGCACACGCGTAGACGACGGCTTGAGTTGTTATAGCTGAACGGCAACTGCAGCGGCGCTGGGTACCCCGCCATCGACCGGCAAGAACGATCTGGTCGTCTCTGAACGTCGCAAGTGACATCCTCCCCACCCTTGCAGACGGGGCTTGCGCTCCCGGTTGGTCAAACAGGTTCATCACATCTAATCATGGCACATCATTCCTCAGCAGTTGCTACCTCTGGCTTCCTAAGCCCAGCCACGTTCGAACGCCTAGCAGCGGGTCGACTAGGATCGTGGTCAAAGCCGAACCACAGCAAAGCCACAACCGCTGCTTGTAGTTGACCGGTTGTACTCGACAAGGAACAGGAGATTCCACCATGCGTTGTGCCGTTCTAGACGACTATCAAAATGTGGCGGTCTCAACTGCGGACTGGACCTCCTTACAGGCGACTATATCAGTCGATCCCTTCCACGATCATCTAGAGAGCGAGAACGAACTGGTTTCGCGTCTATATCCCTACGAGATCCTGGTTGTCATGCGCGAACGCACACCGCTCCGCAAGTCTCTTTTGGAGCGCCTTCCCAGCTTACGGCTAATCGTGACCACCGGAATGCGTAACGCATCGATCGATGTCGCTGCCGCCAATCAATTGGGAATCGTCGTCTGTGGAACCAGTGGTCATTCCGAACCACCAGCGGAACTGACTTGGGCTTTAATTCTCGCTCTTAGTAGGCACATTGTCGACGAGGTCTCATCGGTACGCAACAACGGGCTATGGCAGACGAGCCTCGGTGTCGATCTGTACGGTAAGTGTCTTGGACTGATTGGATTAGGCAAGATCGGCAACCGAGTTGCCCGTGTTGGTGCTGCATTCGGCATGGAGGTCGTCGCATGGAGCCCACACCTAACGGAATCCCGGGCAAGTGAAGCTGGCGCAAGTCTGATGGAATCGCTAGAGGCACTGCTTGCGACTAGCGATATAGTGAGCATACACCTTGTTCTCGGAGAGGGTACCTACGGCCTGTTAGGCCGCCATGAACTCAATCAGATGCGGTCCACTGCTCTATTGATTAACACGTCTCGAGCGGCCATCGTCGACCAGCAAGCACTGATCGAAGCTCTACAGATGGGCACAATCGCCGGAGCGGGACTCGATGTTTTTGATCACGAACCACTCGCCAAAGACGATCCAATCAGGAGCACACCCAACCTGATCGCCACTCCACACCTTGGCTACGTCACCGAGCGCAACTACTCTACCTTCTTTGAGCAGGTGATCGAGGATATCGCCGCATTCGCCACAGGTACGCCCATTCGTTTATTGTCATGACAGCTGGCTGGAAATAGATGTGCACAGCTTCAATAGCATGTGAACACCGGACGGCACCCGAGCAACCCGACGCTCCTCACCACTCCGGATTGCTACGTACTTAATACCTAGCAACCAATCCAGTACAGCGCATTCGGTCAACGTTGCGATCAGATCATCGCAGCCGTCGCACAACCTCTACTCAGGATACAGACTTGGCTGAGGGTTGGAGGCACGGCGCCACCAGCTGAATAGCCGACAGCAGCTAGCTATAGTATTTCGGAGGCGGTGCACGCTACCAAGGGGGAAAGTTGATTTTCCAGGAGAGATATCTTTCGCAGGAGCAGCTACTCATGCGTGACACCTGCAAACGCTATGTCGATGACGTTCTCGCACCGTTCATCCGTGAAAATAGAGAGCGTGAGTGGTCGTTCGACCCCAACACACGGCTCTCTCCTCACATCCTAGAACAGGCGGATCTTGTAGGGCTGCGCTCACTCGGTGTTCCAGAGGAGTTTGGAGGCATAGCGCTCGATCCCACAACGGAGTCTCAAACCTTCGCCATTATAGCCACAGAGCTAGCCCGAGGTGACTCGGGTGTGGCTGACAAGCTTGTTCAGAACTGGAAAATCTCTGTCCTTCTCCGCGAACTCGCGCCCCGCCATCTGCAAGAACATTGGTTCTCTCGCTATATGGCAGAGCCTCAGTTCCTGATGGCACACTGCTTGACAGAACCCAGAGGAGCATCAGACAGGTGGTTGCCTTACAACGTCCCAGAGGCGGCAATGGACACTCGAGCAGTTCTGGAGGGTGACCATTGGAAGATCAACGGCCGCAAGCAGTTCATCTCTAACGGATACGACGCGAGCCTCTATGTCGTCTATGCAAATACAGACTCGTCTGCTGGCATGTTACAAGGGACCTCGAGCTTTCTAGTACCCCGTGATACGCCGGGCCTAGAGGTGACTCGCTGTAACGAAACTATAGGCGGCCGGTTCATGAATAACGGAGAAATTGTCTTCGATGACTGCCGAGTACCCAACGACCACCTGCTCGCGCATAATGATGCGCTAGGCAAGGCCGGTGTCTACTTCAAACCAGGCAAAATTATCCAAGCCGCAAAAAACCTGGGGATTGGCATTGCCGCCTATGAAGACTCGGTCGCCTTTGTACACGAACGCGTACAAGGAGGCCGCGTCCTGATCAAGCATCAAGCAGTTGCAATACGTATAGCAGAGATGGCAACCAAGCTCGAGGCCGTAGCCTCCCTGCTTCGCCATGCAGCCCTTGCCGTGGACGAGGGTTCCCCAGACTCTCAAACCCTCTGCGATATGGTAAAGGTATTTGCATCACAGGAGATATTCAAGGTATGCCAACACGCCGTTGAGCTCCATGGGGGCTATGGAGCCATGCTAGAAGTTGGTGTCGAGAAGTACTTCCGCGATGCAGCCGTCTACCTTCACATGGATGCCACCGTTGATGTCTCAAACTTCAAAATTGTTCGATCGATGTTTCCGGCTACCGCTGGGCTCTATGCCGGTCCGGAGCTGGCATCAACCGACCGTTAACTAACAAAGCGGCGAACTGCCCGTTGGCTCCGTCTTACAGCACTACTACAAGTCGAATGACCCGTACCACTCTTTAAAGGACAGGATCACACCAGTCAACGAACAGATGTACCATAATAAATACTGATGAACTTACATGAGTGGGCACTGTCCCAAGGTATAGACCTGCAGACGGCATATAGGTGGTATAGGACAGGCAAGATACCTGCGCCGACTCATCGCGTA
>DAHZQE010000500.1:0-2708 GCA_027409005.1 Ferrimicrobium sp.
AGACACTCGTTACTTTCCGACTCGACCCACCGATCTAGACTGCAGCCGGAAAGTTGGTGGAACTCTTCGGGGCGGCGCGGTCCCCAAACGGGTCTTGATTCTTGGTGCAGGATTCTCGAAGGCGATATCGGACCCTATGCCCATCGCAGGTAAGTTAGGCGAAGAAGTGGCGAATCAGCTCCAGCTGTCTCGGATCCCCACCGATCTCTCGCTTGCGCTAGCGATTGCAGCACAACCATCGTAGTGATACCGGTACCGCCTCCTTCTGACATAAGTGACCCAAGAGATGGCAGCGGATAGTTTGCAGCCTCGTCCAAGATGAGCGTGAGGGGGCGGATCGGGCCGAGCTCCAGGGGAAGCCGCAGCCATCCAGCGAGCAACCTCAACCACGTCCTCAATGAGTGCCGATACCAAACCAGCAGTGGCCGATGTACCGCTGGCTGCACCAAAGAGATAGAGGGTTCCGCGACGCCTGAGAAAGTCAGCGGGATCGAATGACTCCTCGTCGCTCGGCGAGACAGCAGCG
The DNA here is from genome assembly GCA_027409005.1 of Ferrimicrobium sp. Taxonomy (GTDB): domain Bacteria; phylum Actinomycetota; class Acidimicrobiia; order Acidimicrobiales; family Acidimicrobiaceae; genus Ferrimicrobium. The sequence goes on from DAHZQE010000500.1 coordinate 527, forward strand.
AGAACACGAGGGTCCGCTAGAGAGGCAAGCGTATTGCCGACCATCGACCAGACCGAGTCACGTTGCTTGTGATCCGCCGAAACGATAGCATCTAGCGCACGATCCCAGGATTGATTCTCCGTTCAGTTCGTTGCGGTGAAGGTTCGTGGTCAGGTGGTCAAGAAGAGCGTCAGCGATCGTCGTGTCACCAATACTTGCGTACCAGTTGACAACTGGGAGTTGTGAGGTAAGGATCGTTGAGCGAAGTCCAATGGTGTATCTTGGAAATTGAGCATGCACGATCCTCTGTCGTGGCGGACTGCGCTCGGCCCGCGTGCGCTACTCTCAATGTCCATATCACGCGCCGAATAACGGACAGTGACGTCTCCTTCGCCCTTAGCGACAAGACGAATGCCACAAGCGGTCGGCGACTCAGAAGGCCAACAACGTTGCGCATCGACGCCTCATCCAACGATGCTGCTGTCTTCGGTGGGTCCAATGACCTCCTCAGCCTCAGCGCGCATCTGGAGCGGCCGGTTTTTAGCGAGCTCGGGCGTAACCAGCGCATCAAGCAACTTCACCGTGTAGGGGTCTTGTGGGTTGCGCAAGACCTCCACCGTCGCGCCCTGCTCCACAATTATCCCCTTGTTGAGCACCAAGATATGATCGGTCAACACCCTTGCACTCAAGAGATCGTGGGTGATATATAACAGACTGAGTCCGTTCTCGCGCTGGAGATCCGCCAACAGCCTCAATATTCCAGCGCGAAGCGACACATCTAACATCGACACCGGCTCATCTGCGACCAGAAACTCAGGTTCGCATGCCAACGCACGAGCGATCACCACTCGCTGGCGTTGGCCACCAGACAATTGATGCGGTAATTTACTGAGAAACTGCCCTGATGGGGCCAAACCCACCCGATCCAACAGCTGCCCCGCCCTGTCGAATGCCTCCGATGCTGACATCCCGAGATAATTCACGCACGGTCGACTCACCGTATACCCGACGGTATGAACCGGATTTAGTGCACCATACGGATCCTGAAACACCATCTGTACCTTGCGGTGCAAGGTATGTAGCGAGCGATGGCTGAGTCGCTCAATTTGCAGATCGCCGAATCTGATTTGACCCGAATCTGGGCGCTCCGTACCGGTAACCAATCGACCAATCGTAGATTTGCCACTGCCACTCGCCCCTACGAGCCCCACGGCGGCACCCGGTGGAATCGTAAACGAGACATTGTCGACAGCCACGGTCAGCTTGCGCCCCTTACCACGCTGACGGTAACGCTTCGAGACGCCATTGACCGATAGTGTGGATGCCAGCCTGGGAACGGGATCTGCAGGATAAGACTTCGTCGACATCAGCTAACCTCCCTCCGCGCCTCGGAGTAGAGATGGCAGGCCACCCGACCGCCACCAACGTCGCAGAGCCGGGGGCGTTCGCGAAAACAAATATCAATAGCTGATGTGCACCGTGGGGCAAAAGAGCAGTCATGATCCGCGAGCGACAGATCTGGAGGCGTACCCGGTATGTCCAAAAGCACGACCTCGTCAGCCCTCGGATCAGCGTAGCAACCAAACAGCGCCTCAGTATATGGGTGGTGAATCCTGTCCGGAACCATATCTACCGAGCGACGATCCTCGACAATGCGACCGGCGTACATCACGATCGTACGATCAGTGGCATCGAGCACAACCGACATATCGTGGCTAATGAGTACGGCGGTAAATCCGCGGGAGCGCTGTAATCCCTTGATCATATCCATGAGTGCAGCCTGCACAATCACGTCGAGGGCGGTGGTGGGCTCATCGAAGACGATCAACTCAGGCTCGAGTGCCAAGGCAAGAGCGATAGCGGCTCGCTGTCGCATACCACCCGAAAGTTCATGTGGGAACCGGCTGAGCACGCTGGCATCGAGTTCCACCATACTCATCAGCTCTCTACCCCGAGATCGTATCGCCTCCCCACTCCAGTGCTCGCCGGGCAAAGGATGCGCCTTGAGTAGGTCGCCGATGTGGCGTTCGATCGAGCGCACAGGGTTGAGTGCGTTCATGCCACTCTGGAGAACCAAGGCAAATCCTCGACGGCGCTGTCGTCTCAGTTTGTCCCCCTTTAGGCTCGCAATGTCGGTTCCTCGGAAAGCGATCATCCCACTGTCAAGCACCGCCGGTGGACGTAACATCTGCGTGAGGGCGAA
>DAHZQE010000480.1:0-7151 GCA_027409005.1 Ferrimicrobium sp.
AGCGGCCGAGCTGAACCCAGAAGAGATCTCGGTAGTACGCGCACTCGCAAGCTACATGCGGCTCACAAACCTCGGATACTCCGAAGCGTACTGCCAGCAAGTGCTGGTGAGTCAGCCAACACTAGCTCGAATGTTGGTTCGGCTGTTCTATACCCGTTTCGACCCTGAGGTTTCTGACCTTGACCGTGGCGAGTCCAGCGATCGGTTGATCGCCTCTTTGGAGGAGGCACTTGGCAACGTGACCTCTCTAGACCAGGACAAGGTTCTGCGCGGGATGAAAGAACTTATTCTCGCCATGCTGCGAACCAACCTGTTCCAAACTGATCGCAAGGCAGTTGCGTTCAAAATCGACCCTCGGATGCTGAGTTTCTTGCCAGAGCCAAAGCCTCGCTACGAGATCTACATGCGTAATGAGACTACGGAGGCCGTTCACTTGCGGGGCGGTCCAGTCGCCCGAGGCGGAATCCGATTTTCCGATCGCATGGAGGACTTCAGGACAGAGATCCTGGGACTCATGAAGGCACAGACAGTGAAAAACGCTGTCATCGTGCCGGTTGGATCCAAAGGCGGCTTCATAGTCAAGGACCTCGATCCAAAGGGTCGGAACGCCACCAAGATCGAGCGATCTTACCGAGTATTCATGGAGACACTCCTCTCTTTGACCGACAATCTTGTTGGCGGTAAGGTTGTGCCACCAGAGAGAACCGTACGTCACGACGGCCCTGATCATTACCTTGTGGTGGCAGCTGACAAGGGAACCGCCACTTTTTCAGACATCGCCAATGAGATCTCCATCAACCATGGATATTGGCTTGGTGATGCGTTTGCATCCGGAGGATCGCATGGATTCGATCATAAGCAGATGGGTATCACTGCAAAAGGGGCTTGGGTATCGGTCGAGCATCTCTTCGATGCCGTCGGCATCGATGTGGCCCGAACCCCGATCCGCGCAGTGGGCATTGGTGACCTATCTGGCGACGTCTTTGGCAATGGCACCTTACGGTCGCACCAGCTCAAGTTAGTAGCCGCCTTTGACCATCGCCACATCTTCCTTGATCCAGACCCTGAACCTGAGGTTTCGTGGCAGGCACGTGCTGCCATCTTCTCACAAGGGGCCGGCACGAGCTGGGAGGACTATCCAGAATCCGCCATATCGACGGGAGGCGGTGTCTTCTCTCGCAACGTGAAGGCGATCAAGATCTCTCCCCAGGTCGCCGAGGTTCTCGAGATACCAGTAGGTTCGTATGAGCCCAATCAGCTGATCAGACATATCCTCCAGGCGCCAGTAGACCTACTCTTCAACGGTGGCATCGGCACCTACGTCAAGGCATCAACCGAAGCCAATATCGAGGTCGCCGACAAGGCTAATGACTCTGTTCGTGTCAACGGCAACGAGGTTAGAGCACGTGTCATCGGTGAGGGGGGCAATCTAGGGATGACACAACTCGGTCGCATCGAATATTGTTTGAGTGGAGGTCGGTGCAACACCGACTCGATCGACAACTCGGCCGGTGTCGACACCTCTGACCACGAAGTCAATATCAAAATCGCACTTGACGCTCTTGTTCACCAAAATGAACTCTCCGTGGATCAACGCAACGAAGTGTTGGCCCAGTGCGTCTCCGAGGTCGAGACACAGGTGCTTGCCGATAACGTCTATCAGAATTGGGCTCTCTCGGCGGCCGAGGTTCGCTATGACCATTCTTGGGGAGAGATCACACGTCTGCTCACTCATCTTGTCGACTCCGCTGGACTCGCACCCGGGGTCGAGCATCTGCCGAACCCGTCGGTGATCGCGGCGAACCCACCGAATAGAAAGTTAACAAGAGCCGAGCTCTCTATCATCATCTCGTACGTAAAACTCGACCTCAATCAGCAGTTGATGGAGAGCTCGCTCCTCGATCACCCGTTAACCGACGGCCTCTACGAGGAGTACTTTCCGTTGCCCGTTCGCCAACGGATCAGACAACTCTCGTTACGGCATCCTTTGCGTCGCGAACTAATAGCTACCACGATCGCAAATGTAATCGTCAACCATGTTGGTGTCTTTGGAGTTCAGGCGATCGCAGCTGCAGCTAACATCTCGATCGTTAAGGCAGCTGAATATATCTACTTAGCCCTCCTCGTCTCCGATGCGCGCGCTACGGTTCGTCGTCTTCTCTGGTCAACTGGAGTATCGTTCGAGGCAAGGATGGATGCCTACCTTGGCTTCCAGGATCTCGTTTGCACGTCAGCTCTCGAACTCCGCCTCGTCGTCGACGAGCCCGAAAGGCTATTCGACAGTGAGGACCTGGGCGAACTCACCAACCGGGTTAAGACCGTTGCTCACGCACTGAGTACGCGTGATGACCTGCCGACTAGCTGGCAGCAGCGTCGAGAGTTCCTGACTCAAGCCCAGATCGACTCCCAAATCTCCGATCTCCTCGTCCCAGGACGGACTCTCGCCCTGTATCTCTCGTTGCTGGTAGATCAAGGTAACAGCGTGGGCGATCTTGAGGAGTTTGCCGACTCTCTCTACCAGCATGAACTCGCTAGTGGTATCGTCACCACCCGAGAACTCCTCTCGGACGTGCCTACGACCGATCTATCGTCGATCCTCGCACAACAACAGGTGCAGGATCGGCTAAACAATCTCTCTCGTTCCATCTACCATGGGCAATCGTTTGTTGACAGTGTCAAGAATGCAGTTGGATATGTTGCTGAGAATCTAGAGCGAGGAGAGATGCTACAAGCCTTGCTAGAGAGTCTTAAGTTCTAGCTTCGCTACCATCAATTACGCTAGCGGCGCAGCGATCACGGGGACTCTCATTTGGTCTTCTCCGCTACCTCGCCAGGCAGATCAACGAGACGCTCTATGTCGACGTGCTCTCCAAACCTACCCATATGCACATGCGGGCGCAGAGGGCGTCGGGCCTGCCAATTCAAGCGTTCGAGGTCTGGTATCTGTTCAAAATGGGTAACTGGGCCGAGGCAGAGCCAAGCGATTGGTCTGATATTCGCCGGCAGCCCTACGAGATCGGCCAGGAAGTCCTCTCGATAGAACGAGACCCAGCCAACTCCAATGCTCTCTGCAGTGGCCGCAAGCCAAAGATTTTCGATCGCGAGACAGACCGAGTACAGCCCTGCGTCATCGATCGCATGTCGACCAAGCACATGCGGAGACCCTCGCTGTGGATCGTAGGTGACGACTATGCCAAGGCTCGCCTCTAGGATTCCTTCGATTTTGATCCTCTGAAAACGTTCACGAGCGTCGTCATCCAGCATGGATTCGAAGGTGGTCCTCTCCTCATAGACATGCTCGTAGAAGGCGCGTCTTGTTCCCTCTGACTCGACCAAGACAAAGTCCCACGGCTGTGACATTCCTACGCTTGGAGCGCCGTGGGCCGCGGCTAGGACTCTGCCGAGCACTCCGGAGTCAAGTTCCGCGCCGGTGAACTGTCCACGGACATCGCGACGTCCAAAAATAACCTGATAGAAACTATCTCGATCCACGAGTTCCCCTTCTCTTCCAAAACCTCGCCTCAGGCTACTAGCCTTTTGGGAATGCATACAACCAGACGACGCCAGTGAACACAATGCGTGGCCTTCGGAACAGGAGCTCGACTCCGGTATCCGTAAAGGACATCGACAGCCGAACGCTTGGCCGCGCTTGGCAGGTTACCAAAGAATTTCGCTTTGGGATCACCCTGTACTTGCTGGCGATCCTTCTGGCGGCGCTCTTCGGCTCACTGACTCCTCTACTATTCAAGGATCTTATTAACAATGCCATTCCTCGAGGTTCTGTCCACCTTCTGATCATCTACGCCGTCATTCTCGGAGTCCTAACCTTGGCCCAGACTGGGGTTGGCGTACTCAGCCGTTATCTTCAGTCGGTGATCGGCGAGGGGATTATATATCGGCTTCGGATTCGACTCTTTGAACACATGCAGACGCTCTCTCTCAGCTTTTTCACGCACTCTCAAACCGGCTCCATCATCTCTCGCGTAAACAACGACGTGGTCGCCTCGCAGCAGGTAGTCGGTACACTCGGATCACTCGTCTCCGACGTGGCGACTCTTGTCTTCACACTATTTTTCATGTTCGAGCTTTCACCGCAGGTGACCATTCTCGCTCTGCTCATCGTACCGGTACTCATAGCCTTGGATCGCCTACTCGGAAAGAGATTGACGCGATATGCCCGAGTCCAGATGCAGGCAAATGCTGAGATGTCCGCTTTCGAACAAGAACGCTTCAATGTATCCGGTTCACTACTGGTCTCTTTGTTCGGCAATCGGAGCAGGGAGTCAGAGCAGTTTCGGACCCAGGCGGCCGAGGTCAGGGAGGCGGGTATTCGCTTCGCCCTTTTTGGACGTCTCTACTACAGCACCCTAGCACTCATGGGTGGTATTGGCACTGTGGCGGTCTACGCCATCGGTGGAGACGAGGCGATCCACCATGTGCTCACGCTCGGGGCACTAGTCGCCTTGGCGCAGTACGTCACAAAGCTCTTTGCACCGCTAACCGATCTCTCCTCGGCCCGTGTGAATCTATTGCAGGCGCTAGTGAGCTTTGATCGTGTCTACGAGGTGCTGGATCTGACTCCAGAGGTACAGAACCCCACGCAGCCGATCCACCTACCCAAACCGGCCGGCCAGATCAACTTTGAGCACGTAAGCTTCAAGTATCCCTCCGCCACACCATTAGCCAGCCTCGCCAAGAACCCGGTCGCAACCGAACCCGTGAACAATGACTATGCCCTATTCGATGTCAACATGACCCTCGAACAGGGCACCATGACCGCACTCGTTGGACAGTCAGGTGCAGGCAAGACCACCATAACAAATCTGATCACCCGTCTATACGACCCTACCGATGGATCGATCAGCTTCGACGGCGTTGATCTCCGTGCGCTCGACATTGAGACACTGCGAACGCTCATTGGAGTCGTGTCCCAAGACCCGTTCCTCTTTCACGACACCGTCAGGTCCAATCTGTTGTACGCCAACATTCATGCTACCACCCAGGAGCTGTCCGCAGCGGTGGAGGCGAGTCAACTTGCAGAGCTGATTGAACGACTACCACAAGGCCTAGATACTCTGGTAGGAGAGCGTGGGTATCGACTATCAGGCGGCGAAAAACAGAGGATGTCGATCGCCCGCGTGCTGCTCAAGGATCCCAAAGTGGTCGTGCTTGATGAGGCGACCTCGAGCCTTGATTCGACAAACGAGGCTCGCATCCAAGAGGCGATTGGGCGCACGCTCAAGGGGAGAACATCGCTTGTGATCGCGCATAGGCTCTCGACCGTACTCGACGCTGACATGATAGTGGTCCTAGATCACGGTCGGGTAGCTGAGGTGGGTCCGCATCGAACGTTAATTGAGCGCCGTGGTCTCTACGCTGAGGTCTTCGAGCGCCAGTTTCGGACGCCGGATACCGCATCCAGGTCCGATCAGATCACCCAGACGCCGGAATAGTCCGTCAACCATCATGGTCTGAAGCGCACTAAACACAGCTGCAATCAAATAGGCGATGAGAATTTACCTAAAGCGACCACCAAGGCCCTCAACCTGTACTAAGTTAGGCGCAATCGGAGTTGAAGTTAACTCCGATGGGCTGTGACAGGCTCGTAGACAACTACATGAGAAGTCAGGGGGACCTACTCAATGCAAACAAGTAAACCCGCCGAGGGAGGGCGACTGCGACGCGAGATGTCGTATATCGACCTGAGCTTTGCCGGACTCGGTGCTATCATCGGCTCTGGTTGGCTCTTCGGCGTTCTCTACGCGGCAAACTACGCTGGCCCAGCGGCCATTCTCGCATGGATAATCGCTGCCGTCATTGTTATCTTCATTGCGCTCGTGTATGCAGAGCTTTCTGGCATGTTGCCAGAAGCCGGTGGAATCACGCGCTTTCCGCATTTTACCCATGGATCGCTCGTTGGCTTTATCATGAGTTGGGGAGCCTTCCTTGGTTATGCAGCGGTTCCAGCTATCGAAGCTGAAGCCGTAGTTCAGTATGCGCAACACTACATAACCTCATTCCAGAACAACAGCACCTTAGACTTCATCGTTGAGGCGATCATTCTCCTCATCTTCTACGCGATCAACGTCTATGGGGTCAAGGTCTTTGCCAAGATCAATAGCGTGGTCACGTTCTTGAAGTTCATCACGCCGACACTGACGATCATTGTGATCCTCTTTGTCGCCAAGCACTGGGGCAACTATACAGCTACCACGACGCATGGCTTCATGCCCTATGGGACAGCGGGTATCTTCATCGCAGTCTCCTCGGGTGGAATCATTTTCTCGCTACTAGGTTTTCGCCAAGCCGTAGACTTGGCTGGCGAGGCGAAGAATCCCCAGCGTGACGTCCCGCGTGCCATCCTTACCGCCATTCTGCTTGGTGCGCTCGTATACACCCTGGTTCAGGTGGTGTTCATCGCAGCTCTTCCGCCAAACGCAATAGCTAAAGGCTGGGCATCGCTGGCGTATACATCACCTTTCGCACAGGTGGCTACCATTATCGGTCTCGGCTGGTTGGCGTCGATTCTCTATGCTGACGCCGTCCTTTCACCGTCAGGTACCGGACTGGTCTATCTCTCCTCTGGCGGACGTGTTGTGCTCGGCTCCGCTCGCAATAACTATCTTGGCAACAAGTTTCGCGGCATCTCCGAGCGCTTCGGTGTTCCAATTTGGGCGATGTCGATCACCGTACTTTTCGCCATCGTCTTCCTCCTGCCGTTCCCAAGTTGGCAGAGCCTTGTGGGAGTCATCTCTTCCGCAACTGCATTTACCTACGTCATGGGTCCTGTCTCGCTTGCGGTATTTCGCAAGTACCACAACGACAAGTATCGCCCATTCAGACTGGGTGGAGCCAAGGTATTCGGCGTCCTCGCCTTCATCGGTGGTACCCTGATTATCTACTGGTCGGGTTGGGCAGTTGACTGGAAACTGGTGGTTGGGATTCTCGGCGGGACCGTCGTCTATCTGATTGCCTCAGCTCTCGGTGCCCCAGTCGAAAAGATCACGCGCCAAGATTGGCAATCTGGGATCTGGCTTCCGGTCTACCTCCTTGCCATGATGGCCATCGCTTACTTTGGTGCGGCGAGGTTTGGTGCTCCATTCAACAACCACAAAGGTTTGATTCACTATCCCTTTGACCTCATCGTTGAT
>DAHZQE010000507.1:0-11970 GCA_027409005.1 Ferrimicrobium sp.
TGACGCTCAATGAGACCGTGCTGCAGTTGCCACCTATCTGACCAGCTGCCTGGCTTGCTCCACAACACTTCTAAGTGAGTCTCGCACGATGCTATCTACTCTACTCGCACTTATACGACGAACGCCAATGACCATGCTGCCGGCCAGCAGACCCATGACCGCCGCAGTGCTTACAAACTGCTGAATGCCCTTGTAGCCCCCAATGGTAAGGCTTTTGCGCTGATGTATTCTGGTACTTGGGTCGAAGATGTCGTACACAAAGTCGCGGCTTGGTATGAAGATGCTGCGCCACCAGAACCAGAATTGGTATTCCGGGTACATGGCAATATTCATCCCAGTCTTAGGGTCCAGTGCCCACGAAGTGCAACCCGAAGACCAAACAAGCTTTCTCAGCTTGGTCTGGAGCCAGTTGCTGTGCGCTACGGCGACTTCCGGTTTCACATCCACTGCCTCTATCTCTTGTGATGACTGCAGGCCACGACGTGGTGATTGAAGGCTCTTCAAGACCGGCTGGATCAGACGGAGCACAAAATTGATCTGACATTCGACGGTATAGATGACGCTGAGATGGCCAGTCACCGTATTCGGACCCATCAGCGTGAAGAAATTTGGGAAGCCAGGTATGCAGGTGCCAAAATACGCTTGAGCAGCACCTTCGTGGTGAGTATCCCAATGGTCATTGAGGCTCACCCCGTTCTGCCCAACGATCTCCATCGGGAAGAGCATGCGAAAGACTTCAAAGCCGGTGGCGCGAACAATGGCGTCTGCGCGGACTTCGCGGCCAGACTTGCAGCGGACTCCAGTTTCGGTGATCGCATCGACCGGATCATCGTGAACCAGCTCGACATTGTCCCGGTGGAGGGTGGCAAGGTAGTCGGTATCCATAACTTTACGCTTGCATCCGATCTCATGCTTCGGTATTAAGGCGTCCCAGTATTTCTCCGGTGCCATGCGCTTAACGTAGCGCTCGTTCTCCTCCCTCAAGCCTGCTCTCACGGTAGCGCCATTCTCGATGTCGAAACCAGCAAAGTCCTTCTCCATGTCGGCATAGAGTTTAAATCGATACAAACGCATAGCTAAAGGCACATATCGCATGACGGCTTTGAAAAGCGGGCCGTATACAGGGTTAGGCCGCTCCGCCAGAAAATGTGCTTGCCGAGCGAACTGGGTCAGCTTCTTCGTTCCAGTCTGAGCCATGATGGGAACGAATTGTGTTGCAGAACAACCGTTTCCGAGTACCACCACATCCTTGCCTTTCCAGTCAAAGCTCTGGTCCCATTGCGCGGAATGAAACATGGGGCCTTGGAATGAATCGGCGCCCGGGATCTCGCACTTGCGAGGGATGCTCAGGCTACCGACTGCACTCACGACGATCTTTGCTCTCCGGGAATAGGTCTCCTTGGTCTGCTGATTCTTGATGGTGACCTCCCAGAATTGGCCTTCCTCTCGCCAGATCGCTCGCTCAACGGTGCTGCCGAACCTAATATGCGGGATGATGCTATATTGCTCGGCCACATCGCGAAAGTATGCCTGGATCTCGGACCTCAAGCTGAATTTCTGGCTCCAGTCCGGGTTCAGTGCGAAGGAATACGAATAGAAATGAGAGGCTACATCACAACCGCAGCCAGGGTACTTGTTGACCAACCAGGTCCCGGCTACGTCTTGCTCCTTCTCAATCATCTCGAATGTTGAGCCTTTGTGATGACGTTGAAGTCGGATGGCGAGCCCAAGGCCGCTCATGCCAGCGCCGATGATCAGCACATTGGTGTCGATGTTGCTCATGGTGAATCCTGTGGTAGGGCAATAGTGGAGGAGGGATTAGAGAGGGAGAAGAGAGGTATTCCATATTTATCTTGCGGCCCAGATCTCTTGACCTGCCGCATACAGTCGGTACGACCATTGAGGCAAAGCGCATGTGGGTGGTTGATGGCCCCTGGTGGAGTCGAGATGTCGCGTTAAGCCTCCGGCAAAGTTGCCCCTGCGCTTCTCGGGGGAAAGTGTGCCGACAGCCAATCGAGGCGGCCCCGGCCACCTTACATCGCCGAGCCGTACCGCGGGAAAGTAATCGCCCGTGTGCCTGCTGGAGAGACGTACGATCAAATTACTGCCGCCTTGACCGCCAATGGCAAGCCAGTCAGTGGCAAAACTGTCTAGCAATGGCGAGTGAGGTGGGGCCTACAACAGTGAGCTGTCAGAGCGCCCGCAGGCGAACCTCTCGCGAAACCGAAGGCGCACAAGGCTGTCTCAGCAGAGAAAGCAACGAACACTGTCCACAGAGAGGTGCTTGAGGAGCTCACGTGGAGTCACAAAGCGCTGATGAGATAGCAGAGATCCTGCAAGCTCGCGGTGTGCATCTGAAGAAAGGTATCGCAACCATTTTGCGACTCCAGACCTTCTGGGCCTTGATTGCTCCTGATACTGACCGCACCAAAGTGCGTGCAAAGTATTAGAAGCACAGACATGAGCGGCCTCGCTCGAAAAGGGCGAAAGAGGCACACGAACACTTCTGCACGCGAGCCTGTCTTACAGCACTACCCTCAAAACTGCTCCTGCGGACGAGACAGTGGACTACATGACCACCCAAATGATGGCGAAACCAGGTGTGATGATCCTAACGATGAAGATGATACCGGAGGTATCCCAATGCCCGACATCAACGACGCTTCTTCTCCGCGAAACGAGACAGGTACTGCGAACGAGCAGCAAACAACAATGTCATCTGTGATGACTAGAAGAAATGCTCGCTGATCTGACCAATAGTGCACTGATCGCTGCTCTGCAACACCAACATCTTGTTATCGCAGCAGAGAGACGCCCACCGGGCCTTGAAAGCAACTCGTCTGGCCGCCACCCGAGCAGGACATTGCTACTGCCCTGCAGAAAGTGCACGAGGTGACGGCAGTTGTCATGGACTTGGTCGGATGAACGTCTGCGATGCATAAGCCACACTTTACATAGTAATTGGAACCATTTGGGCCATCTTCGCACCATTGACGACGCATCTGCACGCAGCTGGAAGCGTTTCTTGCGTGCTCCCGGCTCACGCTTGACTGTAGTTGAGCGGTTTCTTGATCGCGATGAGAGTCAGCGACTAAGCGCATCAGACTCACTGTTCGAACAGCCGTCAGTCTGATCCGAAGTGTCATCCCAGGATTGATCGATATCCTCTTCCAGCATCCACTTGCGGAGCAGAACTGCATCGCATAATCGGCGTCGCAACTCTTCCGGACTAACAGCAACCTCTTTAGGTGATCGTGACGATCCCTCTGGCGATGCATTCTCCGATTTGCCGAGCGAGCCGGGCGCTGTCGGTGATGGTGTCTTGGTCTGCACGCCGCTGCCTGGCGTGATGTCCCATGGATTCTTGCCGAATTTGGTCGACTTGCTCTGATGCGGGACGCCTTATGTATGCGGATGCTCTTGTCGAAGTCGTTGCGTTCGCGTCATTTTACATCATATAACGATTGAAGAACAAGGAAAGAGGTGGTTGGAAGAGGTTAGGAAGCAGAGAGGAGGGTCTCGAGCTTGATCTACTGTCCTGCAGCTTATTGCTGTTACTGTTGTGAGGGTTTTATGATATACTGGTGATTGGTATCATTTATATGACTTACGACGGCACTGTCAATCACTGCGCAGATTGCGCATTTGAGACCGACATCAGAGACTGTCGAGTACCGCCGGGTGCTTTGGTCAATGCCACTGCGTACCGTTTGCCCAGAGGCGCATTGCCACCGTTCTTAGCCTAGGAACAGAACGCACGCTAGTAGATCGCAGATTCCGCACAAGCCTCACAAGATGGTTGTTATTATTCGATCTTGTACTCTCAAAGGTGCGCCGCAGCCGTTGAAACATCGTGTTTTTGTCACGTAAAGGCGATGTCGTTCGTAGGGCGGAGGTCAGAAGTGGAACTTGCGGTTGTGTGGAGTCAAGATTTTACTTGGAGCTCGGCTTTCCATCATTTACCACAAAACATCGCTCTTCATTAAGCTCATAAGATATAGTTGAAGTGCTTCCTGAAGTTTGAGCCATCTGCTGTAATATATAGAATCATAATGAAGGCAGCGAGATGGGCCCGCCTCCAGCATTTGGTGTTGAGCAGGTAGGTAAGTCAGGCGGTCCAGAAGGCCGCTCGCTCGAGCTTCCTGCATCGAGACATCACAGCTGACCAAAGATACAGTGGATGGACGAGTATGAGACTTCAGCGAAGTTCAACATAGCCGAAACATGCTGTGCCAGCATCTCCATCGAAGAACTCGCCTCCCTGTGTGAGAGGAAGGACGCAAAGGCCAGCGACATCGTCGACCTCTCCGCCATCCAGAACTACGGCGAAATCCGCGGCATCTCGACCCTTCGCAATAACCTTAGCAGGCTATATTCAAGTAAAGTCGGGACGCCTCTGCCTGCTGACAATGTGCTGATCACGACTGGCGCTATCGCTGCGAACTTTCTTGTCTTCTACTCCCTCATCAAACCTGGCGACCATGTTATTTGCCACTACCCAACTTATCAGCAGCTTTACTCTGTACCTGCTTCCTTGGGTGCTGAGATGGACTTCTGGAAGTCGAAGCCGGAGAACAAATGGCTACCGGACTTTGAGGAGCTGACGGCATTGGTGAAGGAGAACACGAAGCTGATCGTGCTAAAGTATATTTCCCATTCTCCTGCTGACGAAGGCCGAGTGCTAATGAATGTTAGCAACCCACAAAACCCCACGGGCCAGATACTGCCCAAGTCTCTACTGCACAAGATCATCGACTTTGCCGAGAGCAAGGGCATTACTATCCTCTCCGATGAGGTCTACCGTCCTGTCTTCCACGGCATCTCACCTTCGGACAACGACTTCCCTCCATCTATACTTTCGCTTGGCTACAAGAACACAATCGCGACCGGCAGCATGTCCAAAGCATATGCTCTCGCCGGCATACGTACAGGGTGGCTAGCCAGCCGCAATCGCGATATCATCGAGCAATGCGCCAGGGTCAGAGACTACACTACCATCTCCGTCAGTCGAATCGACCAGCAAATCGCTGCATTTGCTCTCGATCACGACACGCTGCACTCGTTGCTAGCCCGCAACATCCAGCTGGCGAGGACTAATCTTCAACTCCTCGAACGATTCGTCATCAAGCATGATGAGTACTGCTCATGGACAAAGCCAGTGGCCGGCACGACGGCTTTCGTCAAGTTTGAGCGGGATGGCAAGCCGATCGATGCCAAGGTATTCTGCAAGACTCTGCAGGAAAAGACAGGAGTGATGTTCTTGCCAGGTGATGTTGGGTTTGGCAATGAGTGGAAAGGGTACGTGCGGATAGGGTACGTCAACCGAACGGAGGTCATCAAGGAAGGGCTGGAAGCAGTTCGATTGTTCATGCGCAAGGAGTATGACGATTTGCCTCTGGACGGCGAGCAGCCATAGTAGTTGTATGTTGTGGTGCCCTTTTCTTCAACGCCGTTGCCTCTGCTCCCTTCGTCGCTCCGATGATACCCGCTGAAAAGCATTTGTGACTTGAAGGATTAAATGTAAGCCCCGCGTAAAAGTCGTGCGAGGACCTTGTGTTTGTCATTTGGTCCGCCATGCTCAAACGAGGCAAAAGGAAATACCCAGGGCGCGGATTGAACGCGCGACCTTTTCGGTAAATTGCATCAGAACGAGCTGTAAACGAAACGTGATAGCCACTACACCACCTGGGCAAAGGCTGAATAAGAAATCGGCGGTCAGATTATTATAGCTGTGAAACTTGACCCGAAGTTTTACCGACACGGACCGAGCTGGAAGGCTGATGTTCCGACACGTCCAGGGGTGCACATTTACGAGCGACCGATCAATTGCTTTGCACTCGAATTTCCCAGTAGAAGACAGTCGGCGGCGACGCTGGCGATGCGACCGAAGCCGTGGAACATGATGTTGCATAGCTTCGAGATTGATTCTCTACCTCCCCGCGGCGCAATGCAAGCACAGCCGGATATTAGGTTGTATGGAGCAAATATCGCATACGCATCGTCGACAATCCCAGCAGGCAGATTCTAGCCTCAAGAGCTCTTCGTCCATATACCGAGGGTCACGGTTGGCGAGTGCTGCATCGCAATCTTCGCATCTCAGATCGTTGATGAGGCTTATTGTGCGGGTTGAAGGCAAGTCCAGCTGCATCGCATCAGGAGCAGTCGTCGGCTGGCTCGCGATGTTCCAGAAAGAATGTAGCGTGCTGCGCTGCGCCTTGAAGGTGACTGCCGCCATCGGCGCGGAGTCCGGAGATGTTGTTTTGGCCACGGGTGACGCCTGAGGGTGCTGTCGCTGCGCCTTGAAAAGTAGGTTGATGGTCGATGCTTTTGAGTGGCCTTGTCAGTATTGCATCTGTATACCTGAGTTGGGCCGGGGCTCACCATAAACCTCTTCGTCATCCGGCCTGTCGTCTCGGTGCCGTTTCCTGGTTCGGCTGTTGAGATGTGACTGTGAAGCATGGTCTTCGTACGTCGGAAAGCTCCAGCTGGGTTTTTCATACAACGCAGGCATCGGCTTGCTGTGCTGATAATACGAGTAAATGCCGGTATTTGGAGAGTCCACGGTGGCGTCGGAGGTCGCTGTCGAAGGTGACGAGACTGTTGGGTATGAGCGCTTCCGCTTGAGAGCCATTGTATGCGGCGTGATTTCGTAATGTCTCGGCTCAAGTTCTGGTATTATACACCTAAGACCGTCTCCCTGATGAGGATGAACTGGCTGATGCCGGGAAAGGGCAGCTCGACGCGCTGAAGACGCGACGGAGACTCGAGCGCGAGTCCAGGATGCCTCAGGCTCACATTCGCCATGAGCTCTTTCCACGCTTGCTACGTGCAACAACCACCGTCTCATCAACAAGCAGACCATGGCCGGCAGAGACATCGTCAGAGATGCAAGCCATGCAGGCTCTTGGTACACCGACTCCAAGTTGCAGCTCTCGTCTCAGCTTGATGGTTGGTTGGCCGCCGTAAACCCTCCGGTAAACTTGATCGCTCCGGGATCTGAAGGACAGACTGTCTCAGAGCTGCCAGTACCGAATGCTCGCATGATCATCGCGCCGTAGGTCACTGCGAGGAGCAGTAGGTAGGTCTGAAGAGTACTGATCACGACTCAGGCACGCTGGCTATTCATACTCAGGTCCCGCAGCAGGTTGGGCGTATAAGGCTTGGGACGTCTCGAAGGCGTGAGTCCTTCCACCCGTGACCAGGGGGCGATCTTTGCACGTTGTCATACCATACTCCGGAGGCGACATCAAGCAATCCCACGCTTTGGCACAGACTAATATTTCGGCTGTCTCAGGCGAAGAGTCTTCCTCCTTGGGCCATCGCACCACTACTATTTGTCCAAAGCAGCGCTATCCAGATGCACACATTATGCGACACCCCTGGGCAATCTCACTGTCGACCGCGAAACTACTGCCGAGCTGCACAAGACTGGACAGTTCGAATGGATGTCTCAGTCCGTGGACGAGGACGAGCATAGCTTGGAGATGCACTTACCATACATCTACAAGGTTCTGTCGAGGTAAGTACTCCCAAGACGGATATGAATGGTGTTTGCTGAGCCTCAGACTAGGACCCACGGTGATGATCCCGCCGCATTCCCGTCGCTGGTGCCCATAATGGTAGGCAATACATCCGCCGCCACCGAAGCCCAACTGGGCAGCATCCTGGCTCCATACCTGCGGGATCCATCAAATGCATTTGTCATCTCCTCTGACTTCGCTCACTGGGGCACCCGCTTCAGATACACCTACTATCGGCCTTCGGCCACATCCCGTGCGCAGAACCTCTCCACGTCAATGTCCGCTCCATCAAACCCGCCCATCCACGAGAGCATCAAGGAGGTTGACTTCACCTGCATGCAGGCTTGCGAGAGCGGCAAACATAGTGAGTGGTTGGACGTACTACAGGAGACCGGCAACACTGTGTGTGGTCGACATCCAATAGGAGTCATGATGGCCGCGGTGGAAGAACTGCGCAAGAGCGCTGGAGATGGCAGCAAGGGCGCCTTCAAGTTCATCAGATATGAGCGGAGCTCGGAGGTTCGGCGGGTAAGCGAAAGCAGTGTTAGCTACGCGAGCGCCTTCGCTGTGGTGTGAAGTGATGCAGGCAGGGCATTCCAGGAGACATGAACTGAGACGACCTTTTGATTGTGCAGAGGTGCACGGCATCTTCGCTTGGCTGGGCTCGCACCATGAGCCTTGATACGCGATATATCCGAAGACTCGTTCTTCTGTCATTGATCGAAGCTTCATCCAATGCGTCGGTGTCAACATTCTGGCTGATTCGCCATGCGCTGGCGTAGAACAGAAGGTAAAATACTTCACATCGCAGTGCGGCTGAACCAACGTTTGGGCCCCAGACCAGCGAACACGGCAGTGCAGCGCGGAAAAGAGGCAGGCACGAGAGGCCAGTGCAGCATGCCCCGCTTGTGGAGCGACCCCACACTCGCCCCGGTTCCAATGCTTCTCACATGCTCGACAATCCGCCCAACTGCCGACACCATGGCCCAGTATAAGGCCGAGCTGCCAGCAACAATGGCGTCCTATACGCATCACAGGCTCGCGTCTCGTCCGACATGCAACCCTTCGAATACAACGCCAACCCGGGCCGCGTCGTCTTCGGCAGCGGCAGCATCAACAAACTCCCCGACGAAATCAAACGACTGAACAAATCCAGACCCCTCCTCCTCTCAACACGACAGCAAGAAGACCAAGTCCAAGCCCTCATCCCCATCCTGGAAAATGCCTCGATCACACCCGCCGGCTTATTCGCAGAAGCGACCATGCACACGCCCACGCACATCACGGATCAAGCGCTGAAGTATACCGAAGCGAGCGGGGCGGATTGTATCGTGAGCTTCGGCGGGGGCAGCACGACGGGGCTGGGGAAAGCGATCAGTGTGAGGACTGGACTGGATCATATCTGCATACCTACCACGTATGCGGGGAGCGAAATGACGCCTATTCTGGGCGAGACGGCGGACGGGAAGAAGACGACGCGGAGCGATCCCAAGATTTTGCCGGGCACGGTGATATACGATGTGGATTTCACCATGACGCTGCCGGCGGGGCTGAGTGCGACGAGCGGGGTGAACGCCGTCGCGCACGCCGGTGAGTCGCGATCCGTGGTCCGGCGGCAAGCGTGCAGCTAACGGCATCCTCAGTCGAGGCCCTCTACGCCCGCAACACGAACCCCGTCGTGAACCTCCTCGCCCTCGAAGGCACCAAAGCGCTCGCGGCATCCCTGCCGACCATCGTCGCGACGCCCAGCTCCGCCGCCGCCGCCCGCTCCCAAGCCCAGTACGGCGCCTGGCTCTGCGGCATCTGCTTGGGCAGCGTCGGGATGGCGCTGCACCACAAGCTCTGCCACACGCTCGGCGGATCCTTCAACCTCCCGCACGCCGAGACCCACACCATCGTGTTGCCGCACGCAATCGCATACAACGCGCCGGCGATCCCGGAGGTGATGGAGAAGCTGGCCGCGGTCCTGCCCGGGAGCGACGGCGATGCGATCAAGGGGTTGAATGTGCTGCTGACGAAGCTGAAGGTGAAGAGGGGGTTGAAGGAGTTCGGGATGAAGGAGGAGGATGTGGAGAAGGCGGTGGAGATCGCGGTGGCGAATCCGTACTGGAATCCGCGGGAGATTGCGAAGGGGCCGCTGAGGGAGACGATCAGGCGGTGTTGGGCCGGGGAGGAGGCGAGGGCAGATCTGTGAGTGAACTTTGGTCGGTGTGGAGAGCTGAAGGACGAGACGGCGACGGAACGCGCCATCTTTCTGCGGCCCCGAAAGACACCCGCTGATGCTGCATTGTCATGTGCAACGCCAGACAAGGTCGTGTGTGATATTCCGGACGGAGGGAGATTGTAGGAGGACGTGGAAGGCCAAGTGAGAGCTTCCTGAAGACAACGACTCTTGATTAAATGCTGGGTATCGACTACTACAATCTTCAGGCCTGTTTTCCCTTCGCCAGCAACCCAATTCCATGCGCCTTCGCTTTATTATGCAACAGAAGAAAGACCAAAAGAGGGCGTACTTTTCAATAGCCACGAGTGTACTGTTGGGCCCAGAAGTTTGCGCAACTAGTTCGCGAGTCCGCTTAGGGAGTGCCAGTGCCAGTGCTGGTGGTGGGGGTGCTCTTGTGGCTGAACCAACCCTGCGTCGCCCCGTAGGCCAAGACGATGATGATGATGATGAGAATGATGGCAACTGCATGACCACATTAGCGTCATCCCACGTCCACGCAACCTCGGCGCAAACGGATTGGCGACTCACCGACGATGCCCAAACAAATCCACTTCTTCTTCCTCGCCGCCCGCGCGCTGTCCACCGCCTTCCCCACCGCCACATTGCCGGCCTCCATGTGCGTGGTGGTCTCCTCCGCCTTCTGCTCGATACTCTCCACCATGGGCTCCTGCTCCAGCACCATCTGATCGAGGTCCTGGAACAACTGCTGCAGCTCCACCAACGTGCGCTCGATCTGCTGGATGGCGTCGTGGCGCTGCCGCACGTGCGCCAGCGTGCTCTGCGCCTGGCCCCGACGGTCCGAGTTGAGGAGGGCTTGCTGGAAGATCTGCACGTCGGCGCCGCCGGACGTGGCTTCCTCCAGCTCTTGTTCCGTGGCGTCGGGCCGCACGATGAGGTATTGGCGGCGTTGCTGCTCTTGCACTTCCTTGCGGAACTGGGATTCGGTCTGCTGGTAGGTGTTGATGGCTTTGCGGATGCGGCGGTCGAGCGCTTCGACCTGCGCGCGGTTGCGCGGGTTCCCTGCGTCGGGCTGCGACTTGATGCGGCGCACGCGATCGGCGAGGCCGCGGTAGTTGGTCATGATGTCCGCGCTCAGACGGTCGATCTCGTGATTGCTACCGCCGGTGCCCTGCGCGAAGGACTTCTGCAGGCGTTGGAGTTCGGGCAGCCGGCTTTCCATGTCGTCGATGGCGCGGCTGACGTTGCGGCAGTCGTTGAGGATGGCGTTGGGGTCGCGGTGGCCCGGGACGGGGGTGGCGGATTGCGAGTAAGGGGCGGCGCCGCCGGTGAGCGGCTGCATCTCGACGTCGGACTCGGGCTTGGAGTAGCCGGCGCCGTAGGAGCTGGTTTGGCCGTACGCGGGGTTGGCGTTGCGAGGGGCGGAGTCGTAGGGGTTGGATTGGCCGTAGCCGCCGCCGTAGCCTTGGTTGTACTGTGGGTTGGCCATGTCAGATGCCGTCTATGTGCTGCTGCTGCTGCTGCTTGCTGGCGATGTGCTGCTGCTGGTGGGGGGAGGGGCAGATGCAACGGTTCGTCTTTTCAATGCGATGTGCGCGTGATATCCTGCTGCCTGCCGCCGCCAATGGCCCAATGGGACGGGAAGGAGGTCATGCTACTCACTGCCATTGTCTGGTATTGCTGGCGCCTGCTGGAGGCGACTGGACTCCGGGACTTGGGGACTTTCCCGAGGACGCCGAAGGAAAGCCTGGCGGTTGTGCGAGCGGGAGTGTGTTGACTCTCGTGCCCTTGCGCGCCAGACGACTGTTGCGGTGGACTGCTGTGCCTGGGAAACACACGCACCGGACGAGAATGTGCAGCTCGCCGCAAGGCTGACAGCGTCTCTCCCCTAATTGTAATGTTCGACGGGCACGACCCCGGCCCTGGCGCTGGACCCCGGCCGCTTGTGTCGCGCAGCAGGCACCACGCGCTCGGCCCAGCCGCCCTGAAACGCGCCTCACTCACTCAGCACAGCCCGCCCGCCTGCAAATAGCCTCAGGCGCAGCGCCCGAAAACCCCTTGGCGGCTTCTCTGCTGCGAATCGGCACACACACACACACACATACACACATACACACATACACACATACACACATACACACATACACTCATCCATCCTGTCCGCTCATAACAGCCTCAACCCGATGAGAGGCAGAGGTGTGATCTTCAAGATCAGCAGCGGTAGGCTCTGATGCCGTGAGACAGCATGCAACTCGGTCCTGCAGCGCC
>DAHZQE010000002.1:0-6273 GCA_027409005.1 Ferrimicrobium sp.
TCGGTCGGCGGAAAGAATGGGAGCATGAAGCAGTCTCACATCGTTGCTGGGATCTGGGATATTAGGTGTGGCTTTTCTTTGAGGCTCGACTTTCTGCTCGCACGGTTTCTCTTGAGTGTCGCTCATGTTGCATGTGTGACAATACGGCTCGCAATTTCTGCAGATGTCAGCCTCTTGCAACCGAGCTTGTGAGGCGTGCTTTTTCACTGTTCTCAGCGTCCCGAATCGCCGCGATCTGACCAACATTAGGCCCACATGTAGCAGCTGCGGACCGACAGCGGCATAATGTTAATGGGGCCTAGCGATGAGAGCAAAGACAGTATTATAGGAGAAGACAGAATGAGGTGCATATAAGACAGAAGTTCAAGCATCCAGAATATCATGCGCGCTGCGTACGTTGATACAAGGCTGCCGGCTGAGAGGGAGGCAGTGACATGCTCAATGACGATCAAAACACAAGGTTGTGTCACGAAGCCACCCTGCATCCGTGAGCGGTCCGAATACACTGGGTCTTGGAAAGAGATGTCACTGCTGCATTGGGGAGATCAGTCACGACCGCCCGCGCAGACATTGTCGAATGCTGCGTTGAAGCCCTTCCCACCGTCGACACGGCCGGTGTCAATACTTACGGGGTGTCGTCAGCTGTCCACAGGATCAGTCGCTGGTCGAAACCGCCAGATACCAGCATCTCCTGCCCGTCAACCTCGCCAGCCCACAGACATCGCACTTTGGTCCCTTCCTCATGGCCCTGTAATGTACTGACAACTTTGCCAGTCGTTGCCTGAACACCGCGCACAGCGCCGTCATCGCCATTGACCCAGATCCCACTCCCACCAGGCCTCCAAGCTACATCAGGTGTGCTGTATGCCGTCTGCGGCGCCATGGTGTTGCAATGAATTTGAATAGCCGCCGCTTCACGATCCGCTATCGCGAGTTCGCGGCGGGCTTGCGACGCCTGCGTCTCTGCGCCCGGATTCCGGTCGTCGAGCAGTGACTGACGCAAAGGAAGGCTTGCCGTATGGTTCTCTGAGGCGACTTGGTCGTATGGTGGCACCAGTAGTCGGACGAGGAGCAACTTCATGTGTGGTACACTTGATGTACCGACTGCGAGCAAAAGAGGGTCTTTTGGCGAGATGGCCAGCGCAGAGGGCGTGAAGGCCACCCACGCATTAGAATGAGGGGCGAGGTTCTGTCTCCCAAGCATCCGGCAATCTTCGCTTTCGGCTGGCATTGCATAGAAATGTAGGTGATTTGAATCAGTCCGCGAGAGCAGCAGGACGGGCTTGTTCGCCTTGGGGTGCTTGAGGAACAGCATTGCTTCCGGTTTAGTCTGTAGGATTATCGATGCGATCGGAACCCCCAGCATAAATTTTCCGCCGCTGATCAATGGTCGGTAGACGATTACCTTCATGTCCCAGCCAGCGGTGGCGATCAGAGCATCGCCGTCGTCTTCGTTGAAGACAGCAATTTTGATCACGTACTTGCTGTGATCTCGACGCTTCTCCATTATCAAACCCTGCAGATCGCTGACGATCAGCTGGCCGGACATAGATGCACTTAGGAGATAGCGATCGCGAAAGACTGCGGTGGATAGTATAGGTGAGTCGTGCAAGCTCGGGAGTGAGGTGAGAAGATCCCTTGTTGTCGCATCCAAGGCGTGCAACCGTCGGTCAGCGGTAGTGACAAGTAACGCCGGCTTGATGGCATCTCCGGTCATGGCTGGGGCGACTTGCACGCTGAGGATGTTGGCACTGGCGGGCAAAGACAGCACTCGATTGTCATGATTTGGCGCTACAGACAACGTTAGCTGGTTCGCTCGGGGGCATATTGTCCGCTCAGTGCTTTGGCTGGAAGTATAGTTCTATTACTGGTTTTGCAAGCGCGGCGGATTCGTGATGAAGATGCTCGAGGTGCAAAAGCCCACAAGAGTCAACAGATCCGCCGAGCTGAAGGAGAGGCTCAAGCTCAGCACTGAAGCTGGAAGAGATGACAGGCATACCTGGCAACCGCCATCCTTTCCCTCCGCTCTCCGCCACTCCGAGCTTTTCAAATTGCAAGCTCACATCGAACGTCTTTTTCTCCTCAAGGACTTGCTCAATGGTCAAGTCGCCTTTCGAGACTTTGCCGGCATCCTCCGATAAGCCAGCTTCGGCGACGAATGCATCGTACGTCTAAGTCAAGATACCTTAGCGATGTTAGTGGTGGCAAAGGGGGTGGATCAGGCGGAGTTACTTTGAGGTAGTTGTTCGCTTTCAGAAAGCGGGCTACGAGCATTGCGGGCGAGTCTGTAGCTGGCATCGCGGAGTTGGCTATCAAGATCTCGGAGTCACAATGCCTCACAGGCGGGTGTTTTGTCGATGTTCTGCGACGGCAGAGCACCACCGGCGCATTTGATGCTGTGAGCCTGAGGCAGGAACAACGCAATCTGCTCTATTCTCGCCATGCGGCTGAGGAGCTTCTTCCCTGCATCAACATCGCCCAGCAGCAGCAGACACTCTCTTCATGGTGCCTTGTCTAGCAATGCCACGGTTTTCACTTGGGCAACTGCAAAATACACATCATTGCGCGATTCCTACGCTCGCTGAGCGATGGCTTACGGACTCCCCATGTTCATGAAACAACATGCCGGCTCGCCAAATTGTGTGGCGGAGCTTCAGAGTCGAATCCTTTGGCCCATCTCACAAACGCCCGTCGCGTTTCTTGGCCCCATCTACGCAATCTACGCTGCTATTGTGTGATCCTGCGCCGGACCCTGTCAGGCAGCTGCTTTCCGCTCGCCTTGCTTTCGCCAGCGCCGACTCTCTAGCGTGCCTTGCAACGACAATGTCGCCTGTGCGTTACGGGGCCAGGCGAGCCACCCAATGGGATGCGCTCATTATTCGCTGCGGTCCTCTATAGAGATGCGCAACTCTCGTGCCATCGTGCCATCGACAGGCAGCGACATTGTCTCAATGGCAGTGCTTCGGAAGGTCCGAAGTCTGGCGAAACATCTCGCTTCATCCTAGACATTATGGTAAGATATAATCTCGCATCCTCGGCGGCAATGAAAGCACCATCACCACCCGTCTCTCCTTCCCGGCCGTTGCATTCACCATCACGGCAGGACGAACGCTATCCTTCAGCACAATGGCGAACAAGACTTGTCCGGCCATCACGGACCCGAACACTGTATGGCCTCCATTCTGCCCCAACATAGGCGCCTCATATTTCTTCGCCATCCTCTTCGGCCTGACGTTCATCGCACATCTCGTCCAAATGACCTGGCACAAGAAGGTCTATAGCTGGGTCATCACATTCAGCGCCGCACTGCAATTGGCGACTTACATCCTGCGAACCCTCAGCATCATTCACCCGGCAAACGTGAACTTCTACACCTACTGGTTCGTCTTCATGATGGTCGCGCCAGTATTCACCAACGCATACGTTTACATGGTCATGGGCCGGACAGTCTACAATCACACCACCAAAGGCTCCGTCTTTGGCATCAAGGCTTGGCGTTTCGGCCTGATCTTTGTTCTTCTCGATGTCTTCGCCCTACTAGTCCAGATCGCCGGCGCTTCGATGGCGAGCGGGAGTGGCAAGAGCACGAGCACGATCATGAATGGCCTTCACATTTACATGGGCGGCATTGGCTTCCAGCAACTGTGCATTTTCGGTTTCCTCGCGTTGGCAGTCCGGCTGCACATGCATCTGCGCCAACAGAGCCCCTCGCCGCAGCGCAAGACGGCATTCACACTGCTCTACGTCCAGTATACGGTCGTGCTGCTCATCACGCTCCGCATCATATTTAGGTTAATCGAATACAGCAATGGGTTGACTTCGACGATACCGCAGCACGAGGCTTACCAGTACATTCTGGACTCCTTACCGATGCTGGTCGCGCTTGTGCTCTTCAATTTCTTTCATCCCGGGAGACTCATTCCGGGTAAGGAGAGCAATATGCCCAGTCGCAAGCAGCGGAAAGCACTAAGGAAGCAGGGCGATCAGCCGATCGGGCGCGCGGAGTATTACTTGATGGTATCTAAGAGCACTCCCGGACACAGCAGAGAGGGGAGCGAGATTGGCCTACGTTACGATGTGACAACGATGCCACGCGAGAATGTGTGAGCGAAGGCTTGGCGTGATGAGGGCCGGGCAGGGCATGTGATGGACCGCAGATCCGAACAGCCGGCAATGACACATCGTCTTCTGAAAAGTTGGAGTGGTGCACTGCGATCAGCGTGGGCTCGGTGGTGGTGCTGAGGTGTTGGCGTTCAGAGGGCTGGCTTGGAGTATCACTGCTACATGATTTGGAAGTATACAGATTACTTCGGCAGCAGTGGCCGAGCGATGTTGCGCCGTTTCGAAGTTCAAACCTTCAGATGTTTTGGGCTCTGATGACGTAGATCGCACGAGATCGAATGTTGTCAACAACGCTTGACACCATCTGCAAGCTCCTTCTGCTACGCATGGAGCTGCGGGCTCGCAATCGTCCCAAAGCCTTTTCTCGGATATTTGGCATTCACACCGGCTTGTCCCAGGCTCGGGATGTTGACAATATAAATCATCCCAAAGGAGGTGCTGCTCATGACGACCCAGCTTCTGCAAGGCTGATCTAGACGTCGATCTCCCCCGGGCAACACAATCGCCGCACGAGCCAACATCTCTTGAAGATGACGTATGGCGGGCTCGGCCGCGGATGTGTGCTTGTCGCGGTGAGCTCATAAGAATAAGATCGACAAGCTCCTTGCGGGAGGATTGCGCGCCTCTTTTCTCCCAACCATACGCAAGCAACATTCACTCCCCTCTCTCTCTCGCGCGCACGTCCAACTACTCTCAAGTAGCCCCAGCAGCAGCATCATATTGCCCTCAAGCAGAGACATCATTCACCTCCCACATCATCATGCATCGCACGTACTCTATGCGCCAGTCGCGGGCGCCGACAGCATCCCAGATCCAGAACCCGCCGCCGCCGGCGTCGTCGACCAAGAGTAACAGGCTCTTCGGCCGCGCCAACATTGGTGGGTCTACGCGACACTGACCAGGTTTGCGCGGTTTGCGCAGTAGCTGATAGCATTCAGGCCACTCATTCCGCAGGTCCGCTGCCGGCGCCTTCGGGCCCGACCTCGCGAAGAAGCTCTCACAGCTTGTGAAGATGGAGAAGAACGTCATGCGCTCCATGGAGCTGGTCGGCCGCGAGCGCATGGAGGTCGCCCAGCAGCTCTCCATCTGGGGCGAGGCTTGCGACGACGACGTCTCTGACGTCACAGACAAGCTCGGCGTGCTCATTTACGAGATTGGTGAGCTCGAGGACCAGTTCGTTGACCGCTACGACCAATACCGTGTGACTATCAAGAGCATCCGCAACATCGAGGCCTCTGTCCAGCCCTCGCGTGACCGCAAACAGAAGATCACGGATCAGATTGCCCAGCTCAAGTACAAGGAGCCCAACAGCCCCAAGATCGTCGTTCTCGAGCAGGAGCTCGTCCGTGCTGAGGCTGAGTCCCTTGTCGCCGAGGCTCAGCTCTCCAACATCACCCGCGAGAAGCTCAAGGCTGCCTTCACCTACCAGTTCGACGCTCTCCGCGAGCACAGTGAGAAGCTCGCCATCATCGCTGGCTTCGGTAAGCACCTCCTGGAGCTCGTTGATGACACTCCCGTCACCCCCGGCGAGACCCGTAACGCCTACGATGGCTACGAGGCCTCCAAAGCCATCATCCAGGACTGCGAAGACGCTCTCACCAACTGGGTGGAGCAGAACGCCGCCGTCAAGTCTAAGCTCTCCACTCGCGCCCGCACCCTGTCTCAACGTCGCCACAACCGCAACCAAGGCGAGGGTGTCGACCTCTCCGGTCAGGACCAGCACATGGACCGCGAATCCGGCCTGTGGATCCCCGCGAGCGAGCACAAGGGCGGCCAGGAGTACGAAGACGAGGAGGAGGGCGAGGAGCACAGCGAGGCGCGCGGCCGCGAGGAGGAGCGCGTTGAGACTGCTTAAGCGGTGAGAGGAAGGATTGCGCGGTGCGTGTCACGGTCATTTGTGTGGACTAGCAGCTTCTTCATCTACTTCGTCGGGCTTTGTCGCATTATACCCCAGGAACATGAGATGAACAGACCGAAGCCCAGCTGGATGTGGTGATGACGACGATGGCTGGAAGTTGCTTGGGGATTGGGTGGTCATGAAACATGTAAACGTATGCGTTGGTGAATACTGGCGCGACCATCATGAAGACGAACCAGTAGGTGTAGAAGTTCACGTTTGCCGGGTGAATGATGCTGAGGGTTCGCAGGATG
>DAHZQE010000003.1:0-4357 GCA_027409005.1 Ferrimicrobium sp.
TGACGCCCGGCGCGTGCCTCCTCGATCGGATCCGCTGTGAGCGAGTAACGAATCGTATCGCCAATCCCCTCTGCCAACAGAGTAGCTATCCCAGCGGTCGCCTTTATAAGACCACCAGGCAGAGGGCCAGCTTCGGTGACCCCAAGGTGCAACGGATGATCTACCTTCTCGGCTAGCAAGCGATAGGCCGCGATCATAAGTGCTACATTCGAAGCCTTCACCGAGAAGGCTACGTCATCGAAGCCAACCTCGTGGAAGAGCTCGAGTTCATGGAGCGCCGAGGCGACCATGGCCTCAGCGGTGATTCCTCCAAACTCCTTAGCAAAATCAGGGTGGAGGGAACCGGCGTTGACACCGATCCTGATCGGGACGCCACGTGCCCCTGCCTCTCTCGCTACCAGCTTGATCTCCTCTGGTTTGCGCAGATTACCCGGATTCAACCTGAGTGCGGCTACGCCCGACTCAAGGGCAGCAAGTGCCATCTCGACATGAAAATGAATATCGGCGACGATCGGCACCGGAGAGCGTGGAACGATTTGGCGGAGCCCATCAGCTGCGTCCTGAGAGTTGCAGGTGCAGCGGACGATCTCGGCACCGGCAGCTGCCAGCGAGTAGATCTGAACCAGGGTTCCCTCTACATCAGCGGTCTTGGTCGTCGTCATCGACTGGACTGAGATAGGGCTGTCGCCACCAACGGTTACCTTGCCGACCTGGACGGCCCTCGAAACTCGACGCTTCGCCAACGTTACCTGTTCACGTGTCATTGCAGCTCACTTTCATCATAATCCTAGCCAAATGGGTTAAAGATTGGATGGGTGATATCGAGATATAACGAGGTCACGCCGATCAACAGAATGATAGCCAACACCGCATAGGTAACTGGCATTAGCTTCATCACGTCTGCGTGATAACGGCGATTCTTTCTCGAACGGATGCGTTCATAGATCGCTATCACCACATGACCGCCGTCAAGCGGCAAGAAGGGAAAGAGGTTGAACACGCCAACAAACACGTTTATCAAGAACAACAGCTCCAAGACTGCTGCGATACCAGCCCGCACAGCGTCGTTAGCTAGATAGACGATGCCTACTGGGGATTCAAAGCGCGACTGCGATCGAGCGGAGGTGGGACTCGACGACGGGTGGACCACCTCTTGAGCATAGGTGGCGATGCCATGTGGTGAAAAGTGTGAAAGGATCCCAGCTACCGAGCTCCATGCGTATGAACCCAATCCAGTCACCGCATGGCCCGCACCTGCTACCAAAGAGTCGGTAACTGTCTTGGTGGTAGACTCTATAGTTACCCCAATCACTCCAGATCCATGAAGCGACTTGTAAACCGGATCGGTTCGAGCCAGTACCGAAGCGCTCACCGGCACCACAGTCCTGTATAGAACCTTCGACCCGACTCGTAGCGTCAGATGGACAGGCTTGTTAGCGCTCGTCTCGATAATCTTGCCGAAGGTGGAGGTGCTAGGGTGATGAATCCCATTCACAGCCAACACAGTGGATCCGGCCGGGATGTGGGCTTGATAGGCCGGTGAAACAACATGTGGAGCCTTGGCTACCGAGGCGATATAAGTCCCTCCATTGCTGACCGCGAACCCAACACCAGACAGCAACACCCACAAGATTGCGAACGCCATTATAAAGTGCATCAAAGAGCCTGCTACGCTGACCAAGATGCGACGAGGAAAGGTCGACTGTCGATATGTTCGTGCTTCATCTTGAGGTGGCACCTCCTCGACGTTGGTCATGCCTGCAATGCGGACATAACCTCCAACTATCAGTGCCTTGATCCCATACTCAATCCCGCCTACCTTGAACGACCAGATTCTAGGCCCAAATCCGATAAAGAACTCGGTCACCTTCATTCCGGATAGGCGAGCAGTGATATAGTGACCGAACTCATGCAGGATAATCATCGCCGCAATTGCTGCGACCACTACCAGCGTGGATAACGCGTGGACATGCGCTGCGAACGCAATGATGGCAGCAATAACAATCAGGAACTCAATCAAGCGTCGACCAGAGAATGAACGCGCCTCCGCCAGACTCGGTTCTGGATTCTCTGAGGTATCGGCGCCGTCTACAGTATCGATACTAGGCATTGGCATATACCTTGACCAGGTCAGTGGCCGTGCTTCTGGCTCTTTGATCTAGTTCGACAACCTCATCAATACTCATCGGCGTGCATGCCTCGTATCCTGCCATCGCAGATGCTACCGTATCGTAGATCTGTGACCAACCAATTCTGCCAGCTAGAAACGCCTCTACCGCCACCTCATTGGCAGCATTCATCCAACACGGTGCACCGCCGCCATCCCTACCTGCGGCAAATGCCAACCCAAGGCCCGGGAAGCGCACGAGGTCAACATCCTCGAAGGTGAGCGTCCTAGATCCGGCCCAGGACATGGATCCATGGGCCAGTGGACTACGATCCGGGTGATAGAGCGCCAAAGATATAGGAAGTCTCATGTCAGGCATAGAGAGCTGAGCGAGCGTTGTTCCATCAGTGAATTCAACCATCGAATGGACCAAAGATTCCGGATGCACGACTACTGCTATCTGTTCATAGTCGACCCCAAACAGGTAGTGAGCCTCGATCACCTCTAACCCCTTGTTGAATAGCGTGGATGAGTCCACACTTATCTTTGGTCCCATGGACCAAGTAGGATGGGCGAGCGCATCTTGGACAGTCACCGTCTTCAACGACTCGGCGTCGACCTCGCGGAATGGGCCACCTGACGCAGTAATCACCAGACGCGCCAGACCAGGCAGACGGTCGCGTGATCGCCCCAAGAGCTGGAAGATAGCCGAGTGTTCTGAATCAACGGGGATCAACTCGCCTCCTCGCCCCAACAAGGAGAGCACAAGTTCACCAGCGGCAATGAGCGACTCCTTGTTAGCGAGCCCGAGACGTAATCCCGCTAGGAGTGCACGTTCGGTGACCCTTATCCCAGCAAAACCGGTCACCCCGTTGATGACAATCTCTGCAGCCGTCAGCGCATCGAGCAGCTCGTCACCTGTCACCACTTCAATCCCTGAGTCAAGCAGCGAGCGGAGCTCCTTGGCCGCCGCCTCATCATCTAGACCCACCACGGCTGGGCGAAACTCGCGCGCCTGATCGAGAATTCCGTCAACATCGGAGTGCGCTCCGAGGACAGCAACCCGAAACCTGTCTGGATCCTGCCGCACAAGATCAAGCGTCTGGCGGCCGATGGAACCGGTCGAACCCATTACGGCAAGTGATTTCATACCAAACCTCTAATGCATCACCTTAAGTGCAGACTCAGAAACAGATAAAAAGCGACTGGCAGCACGATGAGTATGCCGTCAATCCGATCCAGCATACCGCCATGACCAGGAAGCAATCGTGAGGAGTCCTTTGCAGAGACCGATCGCTTCAACGCAGACTCAGCTAAGTCTCCTACTGGGGCAATGATCGCAACGGCAAGTCCAATCAGCAATCCAGCTGTGAGCGTGAACGGGTGGATAAGCGGAAGCACCAAACCAGCTACCAAAACTGTAGCCACTCCGCCAATAATCACCCCCTCAATGGTCTTACCAGGAGAGATGGCAGGAGCCAATTTATGTTTGCCGAATAGAGAACCGCCAAAAAAGGCGAATACATCCGCCGTGGTGGTGCACAGGAGAGTGCCGACTAGGAGTCCCAATCCACCAGCCCCGAAAAGTGAGTGTCTGAGCATCAGACCAGCAAAAGAACCAAACAAGCCAACCCAGACGACCATCACCATCGTGGTAGTAATTCCGGCGACGAACTGTTCGCCCCGGTGCTGTACCATAAACCAGATGAGCGAGACCAAAATCGCAGCTACGATCACCAGCACAATGGCGTCCTCGCCAGCCAAGTAAGCGCCGATAACTAGGGCGACGACGGCAAGAAGTCCAACAAGGGCAGCAGGGCGGTACCCACCCTTACGAAGAAGGTTATAGCCCTCGGCCGCAGCAGTTGTGACAGCCACTACCACAACCACCAACGTTGAGACCGTTCCCAATTTCAGCGCCAGGAGCAAGACGATTGCAAGCACGATACCAGTAACCGTACGCACTACTTTTACGCGCTCGGTAGGCCCACCAGTATGTTCGGTCCGCTCCTCCAGACTCGCTTGGGGGGTGGAGTTGTCTCCATCAATTGGTTTAGTAGTGCTTCGGGATCTGTCCGCAGAGCCCCGTACCCGTCTCTGGGATCGACCCCGCGATGACACCACCTCATGGCGAGATGGTCGTCGCGGCCTATCCCTGATGGACGACTCATCGGCTCCATCAGTTACGCGACCACTCAGTGTAGATGCATCGCTGGCCCCAGTCTCATCGCTGGCCCCAGTCTCATCGCT
>DAHZQE010000008.1:0-3401 GCA_027409005.1 Ferrimicrobium sp.
GCGGCAGAGAAGACTGCGTCGGTCGGTCGGAGGCCAAGGACGCGTTCTGCAAAGCACTCGATGGTGACGGCGACGTTGCGATGGAGATGGCGAACTCCTTTCGGCCGACCCGTCGATCCCGACGAGTAGAGCCAGAAGGCTATCTCGTCGGCGACGGTCGCCACAGGTAGCTGATACGGGGAGGCCGCCAGGATGCGAGCACCAATCCCAGGGCCGTTCAGGCCATTGTCATACTCGATCCATTTGATACGCGCCGCCGTGCTCGCCGCGTGGTTGATCTTATCCGTATCGTGGCCAGCGGCG
Organism: Ferrimicrobium sp.; assembly: GCA_027409005.1. Lineage (GTDB taxonomy): Bacteria > Actinomycetota > Acidimicrobiia > Acidimicrobiales > Acidimicrobiaceae > Ferrimicrobium. Next base: position 304 of record DAHZQE010000008.1, read on the forward strand.
ATGATAGCTTTGACGCGCGAGTCCTCGATGATGTACCTGAAGTCCTCCTCGGACAGCAGAGGGTTGAGTGGGATAGGGACAATGCCAGCGCGTATCGCGCCCAGAAAAAGTGTTGGGAAAAGTATCGTATCCCCGATGATGAGGAGCAGGCGGTCTTCTGGTTCAAGTCCTAATTCTCTGAGGGCGGTTGCCGCTCGGAGAACTAGATCTTGAACCTCCAGATATGAGTAGGACCCATCGGCATCTATAACTGCCCTCTTGGTGGCGGGAAGCAGTTGTGAGTTGGCTAGGAGTCTATCGGCAATGTTGTAAACCTTTGGCAAGGCTGCCAACCAGTCCTCGATTGGCATCGCTTCTCGCTCTTCGATACGCATGTCGCATCCCCCTTTTACGATGACACCTTCCTTAGGGCAAGTTATGGTTCCCTGTCAGGAGCATCAGTCTTCCACTCTCCCGAGTGACTTGGCACACTTGCACTATACTGCAAAAAGAGCTCGAGGTTGTCTTGCATTACATGCATTATTGTGCAGATTAAGTCAACATTAACTGAGGTGAGTCTCCTCCGTTCCGTCCGCGCGTCCGAATGACGTAGGCGGGTGTTGATGTCGGCCGTCTGCGGCCAAATGTTGACGTACTAGTTGTTCGAGCGCGTTCAACGAGGCTTCTAACTGCTGGTTGGAGGTGGATAGGTGGAGCTCGGCTGCTTCATAGAAGGGGGTCCGCTCGTTTAGAATGGCGCGTAATTCATCCATTGCGCGGGCATTGCCATGCATTGGGCGTACATCGCCCTGGGCAATGACTCGTTCCATGTGCTCCTCGGGCGATGTTGATAGCCATATGGTAATCCAGTGGCGACGCAGGAGCTCGTAGGCTGGCCGGTTGGTGACAAGTCCGCCGCCGATCTCGATAACGAACTGGTCATCGCTAGTGTCGATGAGTTGTTGTAGAGTTTCGAGTTCCAGCCGCCTGAAGGCAGCGTCGCCACCGAGTGAGAAGAGCTCGTCGAGCGGTATCTGGGTGCGTTCGGTGATCAGTTCGGTGAGGCGAAAGAATTTCCAATCGAGCCGATCTGCTAACAGTCGACCAAGGGTTGTCTTGCCCGCTCCGCGAAGTCCAACAAGGGCGATACCAAGATGGCGAGTAGCAACGCGAGACTGTAGTCGTTCGATGAGGTACTCTGCCTGCGTCGGGGTAACAAGCGCGGCTATATCGAGCAGCTGCAACAGGCTGAGGTTGAGGGCCTCCGCGAGACGAGTGAGGACAGTCAACGACGGATTAGCAACTCCGGACTCGAGCTGGGCAAGGTAGCGCTCGGAGAGCTGGGCTCGTTGGGCTAGCTCGTAGCGAGATAACCTTCTGTTAGCTCTTTCAGACCGGAGCGTCCGGGAGAGTTGCGCAACGATGCGCTCGTACTCAGTGGGTAGAGGTTGACTAGTGTGCATGTTTATCCTCGGTGAGATCGCAGGCGGCAGTCGTGGAAAGCTGTTGCACGGGTCCTACCTTAGTAGACGCAACCTAACCGGGTTTGCGCTGCCCGAGTGCGTTCGGTAACACTACGGAGGATTGCATGCGTGAAGGAGTGTACTCAAAGCTTGAGTTATCGCCCACGTGGTCTAGCGGAGGCAACCTCAGGGAGCTGATTGGGTGACCGGTCGGTGTTGCGTGCGCATCAATCCAACTATTACGACGAAGATCACGAAGACCAGGACCACGGGTATGAGGACCGTTCCCATCATGAAACGATAGGAGGTGGCAGCCGCGACGACTCCGAGGATGAACGGAGCGATGATGCCTACTATGTTGCTTGAACCCATGAGCAGCGAATTTGCCAGCGGTAGTTGATCAGCCGGCAGTGAACTAGACAGCGCCGATAGCACGAGAGGAAAGATAACCCCGTGCGGGATGCCGAGGATGACCATGCCAACGAGAAAGAGCATGAAGGAGTGGCCGACAACTATAAAGGTGAGTCCCGTGATCGTCAAAAGACCGGAAATTGCGTAGATGACCCCTTTGTGAAAGATCGGAGATCGCCAGGCGACGAGCCCACGACAGCTGAGTGAAAACACAAAGAAAACGGTGAAGGCGAGTTGAGCTTGAGCGGCAGTGGCCTGATCGGTAACCCGAGCAACCTCGGCACCAAAGACGGTAAGGGCAGCGAATGGAACCGCGTACATGAGTTGTGCGAGGATCGCCTTTACGACCTCTGGGGTCCGAAGCAGTCGCACTCGCTCGGTAGCCGGTGGATGAGGCGGTTCAACCTCCCCGTTGGCATCCATGCGGGCAGCTAAAGCTAGCGCCTCTCTGCGGCGTGCAAACATGATGGCAAGCGCAAGCAGTGGGAGGACGGCGAAAGCGATGAATGGCCAGCGGACGTCCTGGTGGGTAGCGTTAAGGAGACCGGCCTCAAGGAGTGGCCCAATCGCCAGCGAGATGCTCAAAACTAACGTGTAGATGGCAAGAATTCGTTGTGGATTCGCAGAGCCTTTGCCCGCCGCAAGCTGAACTGACCCAGCTAGTCCGGGCATACCTAATCCTCCGCCAATGCCTAGGAGGATTGAAGCAAATGCTGTCAAGTAGATCGAATTGCTAATCCCAATAATCAGTAAGCCGATTGCTAAGGCGATGAGCGAGATCGAGACTGCGCGTTCCAGCTGAGCTGGCTTGAGTCGCGCGCTGATGAATAAGGTGACCAACACCAAAACGATGCCTGAGAGCGCGGAGATCACTCCTATGGTCCCAGCTCCGTAGCCTAGATCTTCCTTGATAATCAGCGCAAGTGTCGTGAGCGCCATGTTTTGGGCACCGCGATAGAACCCGGCCACGGTGTAGAGTCCAAAGACGCTATGGGGAAACGATCGTAGTCGCGACCGCTGTTGCATACGAGCCACCCTCTGCCTCCACGTCGGAAAGCGAGAGTTTGATCGCGGAGGACTTCTCTTACCAATCTAGCCGCCAGAACTGGCCTAGATTGCCGCCCAATGCGTTGCTGGCTTTACACTTTATGGGGTGCCCCTGTAGCTCAGCGGATAGAGCAGCTGCCTTCTAAGCAGTCGGTCGTAGAACCGAAGCCACTCGGCGAGCATGTGCTCGACTGCGAC